>CP143946.1:652500-885000 GCA_036419695.1 [Clostridium] symbiosum | reverse complement strand
GAATCTTTCTTCGGAATCACTAAACCTCAATCGGACAGATATGAATTCCTGAGTCGCACCTTTTGTCCAATCATAAAATACTGGCAGCAAAAAGGCAAATCCCCATACCTTTTTCCATTCTAGGTCCGTCTTTAAGAATGCGGCTGTTATTACTACGTACAGTATATCCAGAAAAGTAAAGATCTATCCATATCCTGGCACACCGTAAATCTTTTTCCATTTGCTTAAATACCGGCTGTATGATGTATAAAAGTTTCCGCCACAAGCATATCTTCCGGTGTTGTCACCTTGATATTGCGGTACGATCCTTCCGTCAGCCTGACTTTATGTCTGGTCATTGACTCCACCACCATCGCATCATCGGTAACACCTGTCTGATATTCCACCCGGCCCATCATCTTGTCATAAGCTTCCCTGAGCAGAGGATAGGTAAATCCCTGCGGTGTCTGAACCGTCCAGACCAGGGAGCGATCCGGCGTCACTCCGGCAAATCCGGCATCATCCGAAAGCTTTACCGTATCCTTGGACGGCATCCCGGCCACACAGGCCCCATAACGCACCGAGTCATCCATCACCCGGGCAATCACCCCCGCATCGGCAAACGGCCTGGCTCCGTCGTGGATCAGGACATAATCTCCCTGGCCGTATCCCCCCTGTGCCTCCAGGCATTTAAGTCCTTCATAGACAGAGTGGTAGCGTTCTTTTCCTCCTGAGACCACGGCCAATATTTTAGTAAATCCGTATTTCTCTATTATTTCTTTGCGGCAATACTCTATTTCTTCCGCCCCCGTTACAAGCACAATATCATTCACCGGCCCATCCTCAAATGTTTTCAGTGAATAATAGATAAGAGGTTTCCCATCCAGGAGCATATACTGCTTTTGGACTTTGCTGTTCATCCGGCTCCCTCTGCCTGCCGCCAGTACGACAGCCGCAAACCGGCCTGTCTTATTTAAGGTTTCTTTGTCCATCGTCAGCGTTCCCCCAGCTTCAGATTCGGCACTGCATTAAGATCCCAGCCGGCCCGGGAACCATTGATGTATTCATAATAGGCCGCAACACCAATCATCGCCGCATTATCCGTACAGTAAATGGGGGACGGATGATAGAATTTGAGCCCGGCTTTGCGGCAGGCCTCCTCCATTCCTTCCCTGAGGGCCGTATTCGATGCAACGCCTCCGGCGATCGCAACCTTGTCATAGCCATATTCCCTGGCTGCTGCGATTGTCCTTGTGACCAGAACTTCCACTACGGCGTTCTGAAATGAGGCTGCGAGGTCGGGAACGGCAATCTCTTCTCCCGTCATTTTCGCATGATTAATATAGTTAAGAACAGCCGACTTTAAGCCGCTGAAGCTGAAGTCATAGGGATTCTCCCCGACTTTGGCTCTCGGAAATTCCACAGCATGTTTATTTCCGCCCTGTGCGGCCTTATCCACCTTAGGCCCTCCCGGATAGCCCAGACCCACAGCCCTTGCCACTTTGTCAAAAGCCTCCCCGGCGGCGTCATCCCTTGTTCTTCCAATAATCTCAAATTCTCCGTAATCCTTCACGATTACAAGGTGTGTATGCCCTCCGGATACGATAAGGCAGACAAACGGAGGCTCCAAATCTGCATTCTCAATAAAATTGGCCGATACGTGCCCTTCTATATGATGGACTCCTACCAGTGGTTTTTTAGCGGCATAAGCCAATGCCTTCGCCTCGGCCACCCCAACTAAAAGCGCACCCACCAGGCCGGGCCCGTAGGTGACTGCAATTGCCGTAATTTCCTCCAGGGTCATGTCCGCCTCTTTCAGGGCACTTTCTATTACCTGGTTGATCTTCTCTATATGTTTCCTGGAGGCAATCTCCGGAACTACCCCTCCATAGAGTGTATGAAGGTCAATTTGTGACGATATGACATTCGAGAGCACCTGGCGGCCGTTTTTCACCACGGAGGCTGCGGTCTCGTCACAGGAGCTTTCAATTGCAAGAATATAAACATCTTCATCTGTTGTATGTTTTTTCATGGCGTTTTCTTCCTCCCGCTTCCTAGTCTTCTTCAAAACCCAGCTCTGCCGTCCAGCCGTCCCTTGCCGCTTTCGCCTCAGGGAATATCTCTCTGACCTTATCCATATATTCTTCCGGTCTGGTGAGGGAAGGACTGTAATGGGTAAGCCACATCCGCGCGGGTTTCGCCGTCTTTGCGAGGTTTGCCGCCTCATACATCGTCATATGCTTGTATTCTCTGGCCTTGGACTCCTTTCCGTCCTCGCCGTACATTCCTTCACAGATAAACAGATCCGCATCCTGCGCATATTCCGCAATCACGGGAACCGGTCTGGTGTCCGTACAGTATGTGACGCGGATTCCTTTTCTGGCAGCTCCTAAAACCATATCCGGCGTCAGGGTGCGTCCGCCGTCCTCCACAATCTCACCTTTCTGAAGCCTGTTCCAGAACTTCTGGGGGATCTGCTGCTCTCTTGCGCGCTCCACATCAAACCGTCCCTTTCTTGGAATGGAAACAGAATATCCATAACAGGTGACATTATGGTTCACCTTGTATGCGTCGATCACATAAGGTCCTATTTCAAATTTTTCCCTTGGTTCCGTCATCTCAATAAATTGAAGCGGGAACGGAAGTTCCGGCGCTATTGTCCTGAGAGCGCCGACCACCCGTTCCAGTCCCTTCGGTCCAATCATAATCACGGGCTCTGTCCGCTCCGCATTTCCCATTGTCAGCAAAAGGCCCGGAAGACCGCTGATATGATCCGCGTGGTAATGGGTAAAGCACATTACATCGATCGGTTTTGGGCTCCATCCCTTCTCCTTCAGCGCCACCTGGGTTCCTTCACCGCAGTCTATTAATAAATTGCTCCCGTCACAGCGGGTCATCAGCGATGTCAGCCACCTATACGGCAGCGGCATCATTCCCCCTGTTCCCAGCAGACAAACGTCTAACATGTAAAATCCTCTTTTCTATTACATCCTGTCAAATAGTTCTCCCAAATCATACCATAAAAGGAAGCCAGGTTGCAAGGGGGAGGAGGATTTAGTTGGGAAACAGGAGTGATTGAGTTACTGTTCAAACGGATGTATCCCCCAAGGGGATTTCACATATTAATCCTGTCACAAAAGCTCTACCTGCTCCTCAATATCCACCGGAATACAGAATTCCGCCGTCATCCTGTCATAACATTCCTCACAGAGATCAAAATGATGCACTTCTCCATCCTTTTCCGAGAAATAATCCCACACATAGTCAAAGCGGGCAGCCCCTTCTCTCAGGATTCCGTCCTTCACAACCATCTTTTTCCCGCACATGTTACAGCAGACAGCTTCCAGTTGTCCATTTTCTTTGTACTTTCTCATAATATCCTCGCCTTTCTTCTTATCGTGTGTCACCTGTTTTTTTAACTTGTCCCTCTTTTTCCTGACCGGACCATTTTATTTTTTATCTCGTTTTTCCCGTCCGGCTTCCGAAGCTCTGATTTTCCCTGCTGCAGAGAAAAAAGGAGCATCGCCGTCAGGGATACTCCTACATTATATCTGGTTTATTCACGATTTCAGGTGGTAATTTTTTCAACTGTTACGGCGCCACATAATGAGTGCATCCTCTGCAGGATCGGTATAATACCTTTTTCTGACTGCTTCTGTTTTGAAACCGTATGATTTATAAAGATTTATGGCTGAGCTGTTGGAAGCTCTTACCTCTAAACTGATTTCTTCCACCTGGTTTATGCTGGCATACTCAGCCAGGATTTCCATAAGCTCCCTGCCGTACCCCCTCCCCCTGGACGCAGGCAGGACGGCAATTCTCATCAGTTCACCCTCCCCGGCTATCACGCGGAAGTTGCAGTACCCCTTGATTTTTCCTCCTTCTTCCAACACCCAAACCTTGTCAAAAGGACTCTCCAGGCACTCTTCGAGAAGTTTCCCGGACCAGGGTACGGTAAAACTTTTCTGCTCCAGTTCCGCCACGTCCTGTAAATCCTTAAGCTCCATCAAACGAATCGACGCCATTTCTATTACTCCCCGCTTTTCTCCACTACCACGATTCCTGCCGCCAGTTTATCCATTTCTCCCTGGCGTTCCGCTACCTCGCGTTCCCGTTCTGCCTGGGATTTGCGCAAATAGTCCGGCTTATGTTCCGACGCATCCTCTATTTTGCCCTGACTGTAATAAACAGCTCCCAGGGCTGCCACAGCCGCTGCTCTCTGCCGGTTTACATGGGCCGGTGCAAACTCACAGGGAACCTTTATTTCCTCTTCTATTATATGCCGGCAGACAGGCACCCCGTCACCGAGAAAAATGACTTTTTCCCCAATCCGGTTAAGTTCTTCTGCCAGCTCCCTAATATCCGCCGGCCACTGTTCCCTGACCACCTCGAATGAATCGCGGTAATGGTAGAGACCTGTATAGACCTGGTTTCTTCTCGCATCCATGATCGGACAAATCAATGAAGAAGTCCCATAGAGATTATAGGCCATTGCATCCATCGTCGGGACATGGATCAGCGGTTTTCCTAACGCCAGCCCCAGCCCTTTCCCCGTCGCTGAGCCGATGCGGAGTCCGGTAAAAGACCCGGGTCCTCCCGAGACAGCGATGGCGTCAACGGTAGCCAGTTCCTCCTCCAGCATCCCCATCATCTGATCGATCATGGGCAGCAGCGTCTGTGAGTGCGTTTTCTTTAAATTCACCGTATATTCTGCCGTAACAACGTCGTCCGTCACAATGGCCACCGAGGCCACCAGAGATGAACTTTCGATTCCAAGAATTCTCATTTTCTTTCCTCCACGGTTATTTTGCGGTAGTCAAAACCCTTTTCCAAATCCTTCTCAATCCGAATTTGAGTAAGCTGTTCCGGCAGAATTTCCTCGATCAGGTTGGACCACTCTATCAGGCTGACTCCATCACCGTAAAAACAGTCCTCATAGCCGATTTCATCCATCTCACTGATGTCTCCAATCCGATAGACGTCAAAGTGATAAAGTGGAAGACGTCCGTCATCGTATTGCTGGACAATGGTAAACGTAGGGCTGCTCACCGGCCCCTCAATGCCGAGTCCTTTCGCAAAACCCTGGGTAAATACGGTCTTTCCTACTCCCAGATCTCCGTTTAAGCAGTACACCTCTCCCGGCTTTGCTTTCTTTCCCAGGTTCGCCCCCAGTTCAAATGTTTCTTCCGGTGTAAATGTCTCTATTGTCATCTCAGATCCCTTTCCTCTTTTCTGCCGGGACATACTCTCTGATTACGTTCAGAAACTGCTCTTTTTTGCTCCCGTCGAGTACCCGTTCCGGGAACAGGTATGCCCTGTCCTTGGTCAGATACAAGATATAAATATCCGATATCTTTCCCACCTTTACAATCTGGTTCCACCGGATTACGGCCTTATCCTTCCCCTGGTGTACCCTCAGTCCGTTATAATCTATTTTAAAATGGGTTTCCTTAGATCTCTGGGGATCCAGCGTCTCCTTGCCGGCTTTCCTGTACAGGACAAACGGCTGGGTCGCTGCGATCAATATGACTGCCAGGGCCAGAACACCCTTCATATAGCCAGGCTGCGCGGACCAGGTGGCTGCCACTGCTCCAAGAGCCAGCACCGAACAGCCGATGCTGATAGCGCCCGCTGTGGAATGGTAATAGTGGTGAAGCGAAAACAGGAAAATCTCCCTTGCCGTTACTTTAATTCGTAAATCCATATTACACGCCTCTTTTCTCCGGCGTCCTATCTCTCCGCCCTGCCGGGCAAGGATAAATAGTGAAGAGACAAAACACCAATATTTCCTTCCCACATCTTAATATAGGAATTGAAAAAAGTCAATCGGGGCTGCATTCCGAACAGCTATACGGACTTCGTCAAAAAACGGCTCTCCCACTGTCTATTGGGGATATCACATCATGGCCTATCCGGCTTTACCCGGTACCTCTTTTGCATCTTCAGCTGCCGTTCTTCCCCTTGCCAGTCTATATTGTTTCCTGTATACTTGTGAATATAAAGGACGGTAAAACAGTATGAAAAAAATATTACTATTCACCACAGGAGGCACCATCGCCTCGAAAGAAGGCACTAACGGCCTCGAACCCGAGATGAATGCGGACGAGCTGCTTTCTTATATGGGAGATTTAACATCGCGCTATGAAATCACCTGCCGTGAACTTCTCAGTCTGGACAGTTCCAATATCCAGGCGGAGGAATGGAGAAAAATAGCCCGCAATATCTTCGAAAATCTGGATATTTATGACGGTATTGTCGTCACCCACGGAACCGACACCATGGCATATACCTCCTCCATGCTGTCTTTCATGCTCCAGAACCTGCCCATCCCCGTTGTGCTGACCGGCTCACAGATGCCCATCGACAACATGCTGACCGATGCGCGAAACAATCTTTACTCGGCCTTTGCCGCCATTGATGCCAAAATAAACGGCGTCTGTGTGGCATTCAACCGCCGGATTATGCTGGGCTGCCGCGCCGTCAAGGTGAGGACACTTGGTTTCGAAGCTTTTGAGAGTGTAAATGCCCCCTATCTGGCAGAGGTCTTCGCCAATGGGATGCGCAGATATCATGAGCCGGAAAAGCCGGTATCTTCCGCCCCGCTTGCCGATCCGCCAACCGCAGGCTCCTGCCGCGCCGTATTAAATGACAGCATTTCCACCGACGTTTTTTTGCTGAAGCTGATTCCAAACACCAAACCGGCTATCTTTGATGCGCTGAAAAATCTGGGATACCGCGGAATCGTGCTGGAAGCATTCGGAGCAGGCGGACTGCACTTTTTCAGAAGAAACCTGCTTGAAAAACTGGAGCAGCTCACAAAAGCCGGTATCAGTGTCGTGGCATGCAGCCAGTGCCTGTATGAACCAAGTGATTTCTCTATCTACGAGGTAGGACGCCGTCTGCTGGAATGCGGAGTCATCCCGGGCCGTGATATGACAACCGAAGCGGCTGTCACAAAACTGATGTGGGCTCTCGGACAGACGGATGATCCTGAAAAGGTCCGTGAAATTTTTAATACGAATATTGCAGGCGAGGTTTCCATTACCGAAGAAGAATAACCGCCCTCCCAATCATGAGGCCGGGCAGAATCCCGTCCTGAGATTCTAATGATACTCACAAAATAAAACCTGAAAATAAATGCGGCTTCAGAAAAATCACATATGATTTTTCTGAGCAACAGGAGAAAAACATGAACGAGACAGAAAAACAGATATTAAAGATCATTGATGAACACCGTGAAGAACTGATCTCCATGGGAAATACACTCTATACCCGCGCAGAGCGTGGATTTGCCGAGGTGAATACCTCTGCCTTTATTGCAGAACAACTGAAAAAGCTCGGTTTATCCGTCCGTACCGGACTGGCCGGAACAGGGCTCCGCGCTTCCATCGGCAAAGAGGGCGGCGTGAATCTCGCCCTGATCAGTGAGCTGGATGGAATCCTCTGCCCTTCCCATCCACAGGCCGCTCCCGACGGAATGAGCCATGCCTGCGGCCACCATGCCCAGATGACAGCGATGCTCGGGGCCGCAATTGCCCTGACGGCGCCGGAAGTTGCCGGTGAGCTGGACGGACTGGCCACCTTTTTCGCCGTACCATCCGAGGAATTTCTCAGTGAGGATATACGCAGCGGACTGAGGGAAAAAAAGATTTCCACCCATTCCGGAGGAAAGGCCGAACTGATCTCCCGCGGCTGTTTTGAAGACATTGATATGGCGATCACCACACACGCCCATATGCTCCCCTTCGGTGAATATGATTTCGTCCTCGGCAACAACGCCTGCACCGGGTTCATAGGAAAAACGGCGACATTTTACGGCAAAGCCGCCCATGCGGCAGGAGCTCCCCACGAGGGAATCAATGCAATGAATGCGGCCGCCCTTGCCCTCAGCGCTCTCGGCATGATACGCGAAACATTCCAGGAAAAAGATTATGTCCGGGTGCATCCAATTATGAAAGAGGCCGGTTCTGCCGTCAACGTCGTGCCCGATAAAGCTGTTCTCGATATGATGGTGCGGGCCGGCAGCCTGAAAGCCGTCGCCGAGGTATCTGAGAAAACGGACCGCGCCTTCAAAGGGGCTGCCTATGCCATCGGCGCCAAGGTTGAGATTAAAGATGTACCCGGCTATCTGCCCGTCATCGAACGCCTGCCGGATCAGGTTATGATAGACGCCGCCGGGCTCATCGGTGAATCCATCCGCTGGACTTCCATTACACCCGGTCAGGAAAATATGACTTCCACCGATGTCGGCGATCTGACCCACCTGATGCCAGTGCTTAATTTTACCTTCGGCGGATTCGAGGGCGCACTGCACAGCAAAGATTTCCGCCTGACCGATGAGGAAAAGGCTTTTGTAAATCCTGCCAAACTGATGGCTCTTACCGCTTACCGCCTTCTGACAAACCAGGCAAAAGAAGCCGGACAGATTCTTAAAGATTTTACACCGGCTCTTACAATTGAGGAGTATCTTGATTATATAAAATAAATCACAGTCTCTTGCGCTGCCGCGCAGTTGCTTCAGCAATTATTTACCCTCTGCGCGGCATGTGCATCCTCGCGGAGCGTTCTTTCGTTACAGATTATATTCCTTCAACAATTGTTCCTGATACTCCGGCTCTTCCAGGGATTTCACCATATCTTCGTTCCTTCCGTCCTTTAACAGTCTCCGAATCAATTCGTTGATCCGGTCACTGCCTTCCTTTCTCCCCTCTTCTCTTCCTTCATTTCGCTCTTCCTCCAATATTCTGCACATACTCTCTACTCCTTTCTCTTTCTCCTTGAAAAACTTCACTCTCCTGACAACATTCGGAAATGTCTCTGTTTGATAACTACTGTCCGACTTTTTCATATAAGAGAGCAATTCGTTGATTTTTTCATTGCTGCATTCACATTCCAGATTCGCATATATCTCATGGATTCCGTTATCCACAGTGTTACCGATATTCTTCAGCCTGCGCTCGACATAATAGATTCCCAGCTTATGTGCAAAAAAATCTTTTTCCGTAATAAAAATCAGATACAAATCCGGAAGCTCCTCATAGGGCACTCCCTTTTCCAGGCAGCTCATGTCGATGCTGGCCTGATAGTATCTCACCCTCCTCTGGTTATCACCGTCATTTCGTATCTGCATCTCTATGTTGACCAGTTTCCCGCTCATATCCTCCGCCAGTATATCCAAAATCACCGAACGGTTCTCAACATTGCGGATCGAATACTGTGCCTTTACCTCTTTGACGGTAAATCCCGGCTCGTCCAGTATTATCCTGATAACCTCCTCACAGGCGCTCCTGTCCTCCAGCACTTTTCCACAAAACACATCGCTTGTCATATTGAACTGCTGAACCTTCTTCCGGCGTTCCTCATAAAAATCCATCCTGCTGCAGAAACCGCCCGCTGTGCTTCTTTTATCCATCCGTAACTCCTCTCTTTTATGACAGGAGCTGTCTTTCCTGCCATATCCTTTTATCTGTTGAACTATGGCAGAAATTGCCGGTTACAATGCAAAACTGCATTGCAGAATTAAAAATCAGGATGCCTTGAGACGGCATCGACTTGTATTGTAATTATAACTTTGCGAAGACGGAATGGCAAGAACTATTTCTTTCCTCCGCATCCGTTACTGGGCATAGAATGCCCAGTAACACACTTCCCCTGTTTCTCTCATCCATTCAGATAATCTATCGCAAACTGCACATAGATTCCCGTTCCGTTTGGGAGCTGTTCCTCATCCACCTCGAAATCAGGATGATGATGCACACAGCAGATTCCCTTTTCTCTGTTTCTCACTCCTAAAAATCCATAAACACCGGGCACCTTCTCCATCAGAACGGAAAAATCCTCCGCGCCCGTCATTTTATCCAGATGAACAAGAGCCGCTTTTCCCATTTGTTTCTCCGCGGCGCTTCTCGCTATTTTATTTAAATCCTCATGGTCGTTGATAACCGGTCCCGGGAAAAAGCAGTATTCCGTCTCCGCCTCGCAGCCGTATGCCATGGCTACACCTGAGGCCATATCGGTGATGAGCTTTGGCAGGCTCTTTCTGAATTCTCTGTTAAAAGTTCTGGTGGTTCCCACCAGTTCCACCTGTCCGGCCAGAATATTAGACTGGGTTCCCCCATTCATCATCCCCACCGACAGTACAAAGGTGTTCTGGGGGTTATTGACGCGGCTTACCAGGGTCTGAAGCGCCATAACAACGGCTGCCGCACCTACAACGGCATCCTTTCCCTCATGAGGGGCGCTTCCGTGTGAGGAGCAGCCCTTGATCCGGATTGTAAACCGATCGCTGGATGCCATCCTCTCCCCGTCCTCAAAGTTGACGCAGCCGGAATCCAGGAGCGCCCACACATGCATTCCGAAGATTGCATCCACACCGTCCAGTGCGCCGTTATCTACATAATGCTTTGATTCTATCCCGACTTCCTCTCCCATCTGGAAGAGCAGTTTCACTGTACCCGAAAATTCATCCCTGTGGGACGACAGGATTTTGGCGGCCGCCAGAAGCATGGCCATATGGCAGTCATGGCCGCAGGCATGCATCACGCCCGGATTTTGAGAGGAATATTCTTTATTCTGCGGTTCAGTGATCGGCAGGGCATCTATATCCGCCCGCAGCATTACGGTTTTTCCCGAACCCGGCTCCCCGCCCGGACGGGTTCCCTCGATGGTTCCCACTGCGCCGGTGCAGTCGTCGAATGTGCGGACCGGAATGCCCATTTCCTCCAGTTCCCTTACAATATGTTCCGTTGTACCGGCCTCTTCCTTTGATACCTCAGGATGCGCGTGGAAAAAGCGGCGCTGCGTAAGTATATATTCCTTCTGTTCTCCTGCAAGCTCTTTTATATTCACAGCGATTTTCCCCCCTTTTCCACTTCTCCGCCTTCCAGATAATCATAGGCAAACTGCGCATAGAGCGCCGCTCCTCTTGGCAGAAGTTTTTCATCCACACGAAAATGGACGGAATGAACGGGATGGACGCTTCCGCACTCCTCATTATAATAGCCTATAAAGCACAGCAGTCCCGGAACTTTTTCCATCAGAATGGACATGTCCTCGGAACCCATTACCCTCGGCATCTTTTTAAGGACCTCTTCTCCATACAGCTTCACTGCCGCCGCCCTGGCGAGCTCATTGAGTTCGAGATCGTCATTAATGACCGGAGGTTCAATCGGGTTATTGATAAATTCGGCACGACAGCCAAGCGCCTCCGCCGTGCCGCCGATGATTCTTCCCAGTTCCTTCTGAACCTTCTTCCTCATCTCCACTCCATAAGTCCGGATAGTCCCTTCCATCTCCACACGGTCGGCAATGATATTAAACTGGGTTCCGGCCTTCACCATGCCCACCGACACCACCATTGGATTCAGCGGATCATTTTCCCTGCTGACAAAAGTCTGTATATTCATGATAATCGAGCTGGCGGCCACAATGGCATCGTGCCCCAGGTGCGGGGTGGAGCCGTGTACCGAGGAGCCCTCCACAATAATTTTAAAATTGTCGCAGGACGCCATCCGGAATCCATCCTCGATATTTATAAAGCCTGTTTCCATGCTGGCCCAGACGTGGATTCCCATCAGGGCGTCCACATCGTCCAGATATCCATGATCCACATAGTAGTGCGCCCCATGGCAGGATTCCTCCGCCGACTGGAATAAAAGTTTTACCGTACCACAGAGACCTTCCTGATGGCTGCTCAGCATACGGGCCGCCCCTAAAAGCATTGCGCTGTGGCAGTCGTGTCCGCAGGCATGCATTGCTCCCGGATTGCAGGAAGAAAAAGCCTCCCCGCTCTCCTCGTTCAGCGGCAAGGCGTCAATGTCAGCCCTGAGCATCACCGTCTTCCCCGGTTTTTCCCCGCGGATCGTGCCAATCACGCCGTAATAATCGGGAAAACGCTGCGTTTCAATTCCCATACTTTCCAGTTCTTTTGTAATATACGCCGTCGTATCTCTTTCCTCAAAAGATACCTCCGCGTGGCTGTGTATCCACCGTCTCTTCTCGACAATATAATCGCTCAGCCCAGCGGCCTCCTCTTTAAAATTCATACTGTTTCCTTTCATTTATCTCCGAACCGAAAAATTCGGCAGCAGTAACGCACCAATCGCAAAGCGAGAAAAACCAGAAGGTTTTTCCCGCCTTTCTTCCGTCTCCGGATTTTTTACTATAAAAAGATTCCGCCGCCAGGACCCAGGGGCAGGTTGAACATTGCCCAGATTACCAGCAAAATAAGCCATGTTACCGTAAAGGTCACGGAATAAGGAATCATATTGGCTATAATTGTTCCCATACCCGTATCTTTCTCATATCTTCTGGCAAATCCGAGGATCAGCGGGAAATAATAGAACAGCGGTGACAGAGGGTTGGTGATGGAGTCACCGATTCTGTATGCCACCTGTGTAACCGCGGGGTCATATCCCAGGATCATCATCATCGGTACAAATACGGGAGCCAGGATTGCCCATTTTGCCGATGCGGAACCGATGAACAGGTTGACGATACAGGATACAATGACAAGACCCACGAGTAACGGAATACCGGTAAAGTTCATTGCCGTCAGCAGATCGGCGCCCTTGATGGCGATAATCGCTCCCAGGTTGCTCCAGCTGAAGTAGTTTGTAAACTGTGCACAGAAGAAGCACAGCAGTATGTATGGAGCCATATCTTTAAACGCATCCACGATGTCTGCAAATAACGCCTTGTCATTCTTATATCTGCCGGAGGCAAATCCGTATACCGCGCCCGGTACAAAGAGAATGATGGATACCGTTACAATAATTCCGCTCATAAACGGAGAGGTGGAGGCCATCAGGGAACCTGTTTCCGGGTCGCCGAGAACAGGATCGCTTCCGAGACACATTGCAATGATTACCACAACCGTAATTACGAAAGACAGGCCGGCCAGGTTGAGGGCCTTATGCTGTTTTGGAGAAAGTTCAGCCGCCGCCTTATCATATTCATATTTACTCAAGTCCTGGCCCTCAAAACGCGGCGCCATGAATTTTTCCGTCAGGATTGTTCCGACGATCGAGAGTACGATACAGGAGGCTATCAGGAAATAATAGTTGATGGCGGGAGAAGCCACATAATTTGGGTCAATCATCTGGGCCGCCGCCTCCGTATATCCGTAGGCGAGGGCGTCGGAAAGTCCGAGGGCCACGTTGGCGCAGAAACCTGCGGCCACACCGGCGTATGCGGTAAACATACCTAAAAGCGGATGTCTTCCCATTCCAAGATAAATGATGGCCGCCAGAGGAGGCATCACAACGAAAGCCGCATCCCCGGCAATATTGCCGTTGATTCCTACAAAAATAATTACAAATGTTACGAACGCCGGCGCTGCGCTTCCAAGCATCTTCTGCATGAACGCTGCCAGGAAACCGCTCTTTTCAGCCGCACCGGAACCAATTACCGCAACAAGCACCATTCCAAGCGGAGCGAATCCCGAAAAGTTGGTTACCGCCTTGCTCCACATCATGCGGACGCCTGCTTTGGAAAACAGATTGACAACCGATAAGGTCTCTCCTGTTCCCGGATGGACTGCGGTGACCCCCATGGCGCTGAAAATACCGGATAACACTACGATGAGTGTCGCCAGAAGAACGAACAGCGTCGCCGGGTCGGGAAGCTTGTTGCCCGCTACTTCAATCCCGTTCAGGATCCGGTCAAGCAGCTTCTTTTTACCTTTTTCTTTACTCATATACTTACCCTCCTGTCTGATATAATATTATTTGATAATTCGCATAATAATACATCATTTTGTGATATTGTATCAAAAATTTCAGAACATGACAAGTTTTTTATGAGACGTTACGAAACAATGTTACGAAACAATTGTCAGCTTTACAAAGACAATTCAGCTCCCCTTTACCGGCAGAAAATTCAAGTTCTCCAATCCTGTTTTGGTAAAGCGGGTGAACAATCATCCGCCGTTGCAATTGCAGGCTGCCGTTATCAATTTAAAAGCGGTCCGGACCAATGCAGGGTCCGAACCGCTGAAATCATATTTTTCGTAACGATTCCGTTAATTTATGGTTACCGCTTCACGATGCGCAGAAATACCGGAAAACGCTGTTTCGTACCTGCCAACCCCGGGATTTTCATGCATAAATACTCCTCGCAGAATACTACCTTTTGAACCGTTACTATTTTATTTTCATTGTCAGGGAAATCCTCTTTTTACCCAGATCCACACTCAGCACTTTGACTTCCACGATATCGCCGACACTGACCGCCTCCAGCGGATGTTTAATATACCGGTCCGTCATCTGGGAGATATGTACCAGTCCGTCCTGATGCACGCCAATATCCACAAAGGCGCCGAAATCGATGACATTTCTGACCGTCCCCTTGAGCACCATGCCGGGTGTCAAATCCTTCATATCCATAACGTCCGTCCTGAGGATCGGCTTCGGCATCTCATCACGCGGATCCCTGGCCGGTTTCTCCAGCTCGCTTACAATGTCTCTCAGCGTAATCTCGCCTATTTCCAGTTCCTGGGACAGCTTTTTATAGTCCGTCACCTTTCTGCTGATTCCTTTAATTCCTCCTGATGAAAGTTCATTGATATCATATCCGAGACGTTTCAGGAGCGCCTCGGCCGCCTTGTAGCTCTCGGGATGCACGCTGGTCGTGTCCAGAGGATTCTTTCCCCCCTGGATCCTCATGAATCCGGCACACTGTTCATATGCCTTCGGTCCCAGTTTGGCCACCTTGAGAAGGCCTTTCCGGCTTTCAAACACACCGTTTTCCTCACGGTAGGCAACGATATTTTTCGCAATTGTCTTATTGATTCCGGAAATGTACTCCAAAAGGGAGGCCGACGCGGTGTTTAAATCAACGCCCACCCTATTTACACAATCTTCCACTACGCCCTGAAGGGCCTCGCTCAGGTTTTTCTGGTTCATGTCGTGCTGGTACTGCCCCACACCGATGGATTTCGGATCGATCTTGACCAGCTCGGCCAGAGGATCCTGGAGTCTTCTGGCGATCGAAACCGCGCTTCTCTGTCCCACGTCAAACTGCGGGAATTCTTCCGTGGCCAGCTTGCTGGCGGAGTAAACGGAGGCGCCTGCCTCGTTGACGATAATATACTGCACCTGCTCCGGAATCTCCTTTAAGAGTTCCACAATAATCTGCTCCGACTCTCTGGACGCGGTGCCGTTTCCTACGGAAATCAGGGAGACACCGTACTTCTTAATCAGGTTTTTCAGGATTTTCTTGGACTCCTCCACTTTATTCTGTGGTGCTGTCGGATAAATCACCACCGTATCAAGTACTTTTCCGGTGGCATCCACCACCGCCAGTTTACAGCCCGTCCTGAATGCGGGATCCCATCCGAGGACAACACGGCCCATGATTGGAGGCTGCATCAGAAGCTGCTCCAGGTTCTTTCCAAACACCTTGATCGCTCCCGCCTCGGCGTTTTCAGTGAGTTCACTGCGGATTTCCCGCTCAATGGCAGGAGAAATCAGACGCTTATAGCTGTCCTCCGCCACTTCCTTCAAAATGTCCGATGTCTCGGGATTGTCCCTGGTAATCACTTTCTTTTCCAGAAAACGGAGTATCTTTTCCTCCGGTGCAGTAATCTTTACCGTCAGAATTTTCTCCTTTTCTCCCCTGTTGAGGGCAAGAATCCGGTGGCCGGCCGTCTTTTTCAGCGGCTCAGTAAAGTTATAATACATCTCATAGACGGATTCCGTCTTCTCATCCCGGGCCGAAGAGTCGAGGGAGCCCTCCTGAAACGTGGTCTTCCTGATATAGGTTCTGTATTCCGCCGTCTCCGCAATCCGCTCCGCCAGAATATCCTTTGCCCCGTTAAGCGCATCCGCTGCGGTCGGGACGCCTTTTTCCTCCGAAATATATTTCTCGGCCTCTTTAAGGATCGGTGTCTTCGCCATCTGCAGGCTGATCAGGTTGGCAAGAGGCTCCAGCCCCTTTTCCTTCGCAATGCTGGCTCTTGTCTTCCTCTTCGGCCTGTACGGAAGATAGAGATCCTCCACAGCCACCAGCGTTGCCGCCGCCAGAATCTTCTTCTCCAGCTCCGGAGTCAGTTTTTCCTGTTCACGTATGGAATTAATAACCTGGGCTTTGCGCTCCTCCAGGTTCCTTAAATATTTTAACCTCTCGTCCAGATTTCGCAGCACCTCATCATTCAGGGAGCCGGTGGCCTCCTTGCGGTAACGTGCTATAAAAGGGATGGTATTGCCTTCATCGATCAGTTTGACTGCGGCCTCTACCTGGCTGCGGTTAATCTGAAGCTCGTCCTTTAAAATTTGTATAATGTCCATTCTGTTTCCTCACTTTATGTCGTAGCACCAACAGTTCCACTATTTTCCTGTGCGAGATTATTATACAGGATTCTTTATCAGGGTGCAAGATGAGAATAAGGGGGGATTACAGCGGCGGATTGGGCTGTGGCGGAAATCCCCTTTGCTCGAGTCTTTGCTCGAGTCTTCGATTAATTTTTCTTGACAAATTCCTTTTAACTGGCTATATTAAAAAAATATGGTGATCATATGACTGACGGAACAAGTGGAAGACCACGTGGAGTATGATCGAAAACCGGCCGACCGTCTGGGCAGAAAAGCCTGGACAGCCGGCTTTTTTTGATCTTTTTTCTGAGAAAAGGAGGTTTTTCACATGACACCCGGTTATATTCATTCGATTGAATCTATGGGGCTGGTTGACGGACCCGGTATCAGGACGGTGCTCTTTTTACAGGGCTGCCGGCTGCGGTGCCGGTACTGCCATAACCCCGACACCTGGAACGTAGAGGGAGGGACGCCGTTTACACCGGAGCAGGTTATACGGAGGCTTAAGCGCTTTAAGCCTTATTACGGTCCCCGGGGAGGCGTAACTTTTTCAGGCGGGGAGCCTCTGCTCCAACCTGATTTTCTTCTGGAAACGTTGTCTTTATGCAGGGAGGAGGGGATTTCCACCTGTCTCGACACCGCAGGATGCGGCATCGGCAGATACCGTGAAATTCTTGGTAACACGGATCTTGTTATTTTTGATGTGAAACACTATACGGACAAAGGTTACCGGGAGGTTACGGGGAAGTCGCCGGATGAGGCGCTGCGCTTTCTGGATGCCGTCATGAGCAGCGGGGTTCCTTTGTGGATACGCCATGTGGCGGTTCCCGGGCTAACGGACGGAGAAAAACATTTTACAGGACTCTGGAACTTTATCCGGACGCTGCACGGCGTAGAGAAAGTGGAACTGCTGCCCTACCATGTACTGGGAGTGTCCAAATATCATACGCTTGGCATTCCCTGTCCGCTGGAACATGTGCCGCCGATGGAGCCCGGAGCCCTGGTCCGTTGGCAGCAGGTTATGAATAACGGCCTTACAATTAACGCACCGCATACCACAGTCATTAAGAAAACGGAGGAGCAATTATGCCTGTCAATGTAAATAGTAAAGCCTGGGAAGGATTTCGCACCGGAGAATGGCGCCATCTTGTAAATGTCCGCAATTTTATCCAGAAAAACTACACGCCCTACACCGGAGACGCCGCGTTTCTGGCGCCTCCGACCGGCCGTACGCTGAAAGTCTGGGAAAAGGCGCATGCCCTGATTGTGGAGGAAGTGAAAAAGGGCATTATCGATGTGGAAACAAATGTTGTTTCCGGCATCAACCATTTTGCTCCCGGTTATATTGACAGGGAAAATGAAGTGATTGTAGGTTTGCAGACCGACGCTCCTTTAAAGCGGATTGTCAATCCGTTCGGCGGTATCCGCACCGCCAACCAGGCCCTTGAACAGTATGGATACCAGTTGAACCCGGAGATCCAAAAACATTTCCGGCTGTACCGGAAAACCCACAATGACGGTGTGTTTGACGCCTATCCCGAACGCACCCGGCTGGCCCGTTCGGCCGGACTGCTCACCGGTCTGCCGGATGCCTACGGGCGCGGCCGTATTGTGGGTGACTACCGCCGCATTCCCCTTTATGGCACCGATTTTCTGATTGAGGAGAAAGAAAAAGATCTGGATATGCTGGACGGAGCCATGACGGATGAAAGAATCCGTCTCAGGGAGGAGGTCCGTATGCAGATCCGGGCACTGGACGAGATGGCGGAAATGGCGGAAACATATGGCTGTGACATCCGTCGCCCCGCCGGCAGTGCCAGGGAGGCCGTGCAGAACCTGTACCTGGCCTATCTGGCCGGAATCAAGGAAAATAACGGCGCAGCCACCAGTCTGGGCAGAACCGCGACCTTCCTGGACATCTATATTAAACGGGACCTCGATTTGGGAATACTGGATGAAGCAGGCGCCCAGGAGCTGATTGACCAGTTCATTATCAAGCTGCGCCTTGTGCGCCATCTGCGCACACCGGAATATAATGAACTCTTCGGCGGCGATCCCACCTGGGTTACGGAGGCCCTCGGCGGAATGGGGGTAGACGGCCGCACGCTGGTCACCCGTACCACGTTCCGTTATCTCCATACGCTGACGAACCTGGGAACTGCCCCGGAACCCAACCTGACCGTGCTGTGGAGCGGCAGCCTGCCCGGTCCGTTTAAAGAATACTGCTCGCGGTTGAGCATTTCCACCGACTCCCTACAATACGAAAATGATGAGCTGATGCGCCCCCTGTACGGCGACGATTACTGTATCGCCTGCTGTGTTTCGGCAATGGCAGTTGGAAAACAGATGCAGTTTTTCGGAGCCAGGGCCAATCTTGCCAAAAGTCTGCTGTATGCAATTAACGGGGGAATCGATGAGAATAAGGGCCTTCGTGTCATTCCCGAAATCCCCCTGGATACCGATGAGATTCTCGATTATCCGAAAGTGCTTGGAAACTATAAGAAAGTACTCTCCTATGTTGCCGGTCTGTACGTGGATACAATCAATATCATCCACTATATGCATGACAAATATGCCTACGAAGCCAGCCAAATGGCCCTACACGACACCCTGGTGGAACGGCTGGCCGCTTTTGGGGTCGCAGGACTCTCCATCGCCGCAGACTCCCTCTCCGCCATCAAATTTGCCATTGTTAAGCCAATCCGGAATGAAAACGGAATTGCCGTAGACTTTGAGGTGGAAGGAAGTTATCCAAAGTACGGCAATGACGACGACAGGGTGGACGATATTGCGGTAGAGCTTATGGCCTTTTTCTCCGGGGAACTGAAGAAACACGCCCTGTACCGGAATGCCGTCCACACGCTTTCCGCCCTCACCATTACCAGCAATGTCATGTATGGAAAGAAAACGGGAGCCACTCCGGACGGCCGCAAAGCAGGTGAACCATTTGCCCCCGGTGCGAATCCCATGCACGGCCGTGACGAGAACGGCGCCCTGGCCTCCCTGAATTCCGTGGCAAAGCTCCCCTACAGAGCCGTCTGCCAGGACGGCGTCTCCAACACATTTTCCATTATACCCGATGCACTGGGGAAGTCACCGGACGAGCGGACTAAAAACCTTGTTTCCATCCTGGACGGATATTTTATTCAGGGTGCCCACCACCTTAACGTCAATGTAATGAACCGCCGGGTTCTCATGGATGCCATGGAACACCCGGAGGAATACCCGACCTTAACGATCCGCGTTTCCGGCTATGCAGTCAACTTTAACCGTCTCACCCGGGAGCAGCAGCTGGAGGTAATCAAACGCACCTTCCATGAACAGATGTAACTGTCTTTCAGGCGCGAAATGTACGCGGGATATATCACCCCAAACCAGTTACTGTTCACTCCGTGCCCAGCAACACGCTTCGCGATGCACAGAAACGGCAAAAAGCACCGTTGATTGTAATGAAAAGTCCGCATCGCGCACTTTTCGTTGCGTCGCGCCGTAACCCTCGGGTTTTCTGTGACTTTCGCTTTGCTCCACTCACAAAAAACACCTCGCGGAATACTGCCCGTGAACAGTAACCCAAACCACAATATTTCCCTTTTTCCACCCCACCGTTCTCTGGACAACCAAATAAAACCATGTTACAATCATTAGGATACAAAGGAGGTTTTAATCATGGATTATTATGACAGCAATGATAACCAATATAATAACGGACCCGGGAACGGCCGGAATCAGGGAGGCAATCCCGCAGGCGGACCGCCGAAGCAGCCCAACGGCATGGCCACGGTTTCCCTGATCTGCGGTATTATCGGTGTTCTTTCTCTCTGCGCCTGTATTGCATTTCCCTTATCAATTATCCTGGGCGTAGCTGCTATTGTCCTTTCCTTTCTTTCGAGAAAAGGAGAACCGTTTACCGGCATGGCCATTGCAGGACTTGTATTAGGCATTCTTGCACTGGTGCTTGGCGTAGCCGAAGGCCTGTATATGATTGCAGTTAATTTCATGCTCCGCGATCCGCAGATGTCTTCCATGTTCGACCAGATACTGGAGCAGTACCAGAATGCGCAGTAACACTGCCGCATAATAAAATCCGACGACAGGCTCAGTAAACAACGAAAAGCACGCTTCGCGAACTTTTCATTGCCGCTCAACAACAATATATGCAAAAAAAAGGCACACACCGCGGTTTAACCGTAATGTGTGCCTTTTTACATCAGTATATCCCGGCCAGTAAATCCACATGTCTCACCAGCAGGTAATAATTTTTTACAACAAAATTGACAACCAGAATCGCAATTCCGATGAACAGCACCGTCATCCAAACCGCAGGGCGCAGCGCCTTCTTTTTCCGCATGCAGTAAAAACGGTACAGTAAAAAAGAGGGAATGGACACCGCCATATACAGTACAAGCGGGTTAAGCCAGATACTGTCCGCCACCCGCCCGTGAAGCAGCGCCAAAAACGCCCTGGTTCCTCCGCAACCGGGACAGTACGCTCCCGTCACCACATGGAACAGGCAGGGATAGATGCCCTGGCTGACGCTTTCAATAAGCTCTGCTAAAATTCTCATTCTTTCGTCTCCTCACCGGAACGCGCCAGACAATGAACAGGGCCGGACCGGCCGGTCTTCTTCCTTAATCAGCGAGCGCAAATGCGTCATGTACCACGCGCATCGCCCGGTTTGTATCCACCTCGTCAATCAGAACCGTGATACGGATCTCGGAGGTGGCAATCATCTTGATATTGATATTCGCACTGGACATCGCTTCGAACATCTTCGCCGCAACACCGGGGTTACTTGTCATTCCGGCTCCGATAATTGAAATCTTTGCCACCGTGTCGTCGGAGCTGACCGACTGGGCCGTCAGCATCTCGAGGTGAACATTAATAAGTTCCAGCGTCTCCTGTAAATCCGTGCGGGCCACCGTGAAGGAGATATCCTTCTTATTGTCACGCCCCACAGACTGAATAATAATATCTACGTTAATCTGATGTCTGGCCAGAAGATTGAACAGCCGGAAAGCGATTCCCGGTTCATCACTCACACCAAGCACAGAAACTCTGGCTGTATTTTTATCTGCGGCCACACCGCTTACCAACATCTTCTCCATAGTGGTTTTCTCCTTAATGATCGTACCTTCCGCTCTGGTCATACTGGAAAGGACCATCAGTTTTACTCCGTACCGTTTGGCCATCTCCACCGAACGGTTGTGCAGAACCTTCGCGCCCAGGGATGCAAATTCCAGCATCTCGTCGTATGAAACCTCCGAGAGCTTCCTCGCATTTGGAACAATCCTCGGATCCGCCGTATAAACGCCGTCCACGTCTGTATAAATCTCGCAGAGGTCGGCGTGAAGGGCAACCGCCAGCGCAACCGCCGTCGTGTCCGAACCGCCCCTTCCCAGAGTCGTCATATCATCGTATTTATTAATTCCCTGGAAACCTGTGATTACAACAATCTTCCTGGCATCCAGTTCATTCCGGATTCTCTCCGTCTCGATTCTCTTGAGCTTTGCCTGTCCATAAGCGGATGTGGTCCTCATCGCCACCTGGGACGCATTGAGGGAAACCGCCTGAACCCCCAGCGACTGAAACGCCATCGCCATAAGCGCTACAGAAATCTGCTCTCCTGTCACCAGAAGCATGTCCATCTCACGTTTCGACGGGGTTTCCGTAATCTCATGTGCCTTTTCAAGCAGGCCATCCGTCGTCTTTCCCATGGCGGAAAGTACCACCACCACGTCATAACCTTTCTCATAATCCTCAATGCAGCGCCTCGCCACATTGAAAATCTTCTCTTTATCGGCTACAGAACTGCCTCCGAATTTTTTCACGACCAGCATAAATTGCCCGTCCTCCTGTGTAGTTTAGAAATTATTATCCACATCGCAGCCAGAGAGCAGCTTCGCCGCAAACAGTGACATAGTACTTAAAAATCCGTCCGGTGTGAACAGTAATGTTTTGAATTTTTATTTTATAACAAAAATATCACGGTGTCAAATATTCTCTCATTGCGGAGAGGACAGAACTTACCCCGGCATCGGACTGTTCTTCAGATATTCGACAAATATTTTCTGCAGCTCGGTACACTCATCGCTGTTATAATAGGCTCTCAGTTCACGGCTCGTATCCGGATGGGCAATCTTATAGAAGGTCAGCTCTTCCGACGGTCCCACATAATAGGGGATGCTGGCCCTGATAAACGTGATTCCCGAACCTGTTCCGGCAAGATAGTATGCACTGATAAGCTGATCCATCTCCATCACGATGGTCGGTTCGAATCCGGCGTCACGACAGATCTTTAGACCACGCCGATGCATATCATTTCCTCTCTTTAGGAACAGGAAATTCTCTTTTGCAAATACTTCCATCGGTACGCTCGGTAAATCAGGGGCCAGAAAACGGCCGTTGCAGATATCCCCATAGCAGACGGCCTGCCGCCGGAGTTTTTCATTAATCTCCAATGCGCTGGGGACCGCCAGTATAATATTTTCTTTTTTCAGAACGATGGAATTAAATTTAGACGGCATATTGGGCTCTACCGAGATACCCAAATCCACGATTCCGGCCTGAAGGAATTTTCTCAAATCACTGTCGTTTGTCTCGATCAGTTTGATGTTGATACCAGGATTTTCCAGCCTGAATGCCGCGACCAGCGGCGGAAGAACGTAGGTACAGAAAAAAGACGGGGCGCCGATATTTAAATCGGATTTCCGATGGCGGCGCATTTCATTGCAGTACGATTCTATTTCTTCCTGAATCTCCTGCATCTTTCGGAAATATTCCACAAAGACTTCACCTTCCGGCGTCACTTTAAGCGGTACGGAGCCACGGTCAAATATCTGTGTTCCCAGATTCCCCTCCACCCGTTTCACAATCTTACTGAGCGCCGGCTGCGTGATATAATACTTTTCCGCCGCCCGCGAAAAGCTCCGCTCTTCACAGACCGCCAGAATATACAGCATATCCCTTACTTCAACTGGTTCCATTCTGCTCACCACTCCTTTATATTTTGTATAAGATGATATATCACCCCATTATGTTAATATTATATCAGATTAAAGATCATTGATCCAATCGAAAGTTCTTCTAAAGCATCTCCCTGCCATTTTTTAAAATTCCCACACCCTCCGCTCTGGTAAAATGCTCCGCGTAACAACGAAAAGCACGCTTCGCGAACTTTTCATTGCCACTCACCAACAAAAAGCCCATATCTACCGCAAAGGTAAATATGAGCTTTCTCTGTCCTATTTTTAAATCTCATTCCTATATTAAATCTTTTTCTTATATCTCAATCTTCTGACTCATTCTTATATATCAGTCTTTTATATCATTCTAATACTGATTCTTATATCTTTTATTCATCAGGTATTTTCGTATCATCTTTCATCATAACTGCCTCCGCACCGGCAGTTCCCTAAGCGCGGATCATCTGGCGGATATCCCCAAAAGCGGCAGCCACCTTCCGATACCTGGATTCGGTCATCTCACCGGTCAGAACGGCGAATTCATCCATATCCGGCAGCTCGATCACCTCCGATTTGCCAAAAGAGGCCTCCACATCGGCCAGTTTTTCCTCCACAGTTCCTGCAAAACGGATAAAATACCTGAATTTCATTTCCTTCACTTCAGACAGTTCCTGTTTTTCACCGGTCCAGCCGAGAGGCACATTGTCGGCCATATGGCAGGACGCCTCCATGATATCGGCAACCACTGCGCTGGCGGTCGGCAGTTTTCCTGCTCCGCTTCCATAGAACATCAGCGTTCCAACCATGTTACCGCGGACCATCACCGCGTTAAATACATCGCTCACTCCATAGAGAGGGTGATCCCTGCCGATCATCATCGGGCAGACAAATACGCTGGTTTTACCGTCGACCATACGGCTGCTTCCGAACAGCTTGACGGAGGTTCCCATCTTTGCCGCGTACTTAAAGTCTGTATCGGTAATCTTCGTAATTCCTTCCGTATACACCTCTTCGTAATTGACTTCCTTCTGGAGAGCCAGAGACGTGAGAATCGTTATTTTCCGGCAGGTGTCGTATCCTTCCACATCGGCCTCGGGATTCCGCTCGGCATATCCCAGTTCCTGGGCTTTCTTAAGCGCCTCCTCAAATGTCTGGCCCTCTCTGTCCATCTTGCTGAGGATAAAGTTGGTCGTCCCGTTCAGGATGCCGCTGATTTCCAGAATCTGCTCTCCCGCCAGGCACTGGACCATGGGGCGGATAATCGGAATTCCGCCGCCGACACTGGCCTCGAACAGAAAATTAATATTTTTGTCCCTGGCAATCTGAAGAAGCTCCGTCCCGTGCGCCGCTACCAGCGCCTTGTTGGACGTAACCACCTGTTTTCCGGCAAGCAGGCAGGCTTTTGCAAATGCATAGGCAGGGTTCACACCGCCCATGGCTTCCACGACAATTCCCACTTCCTCGTCTTTTTCTATAATGGAAAAATCATGCACAATCAGGCCTTCATGAGGATCACCCGCGAATTCACGCAGATCCAGTATGTATTTTACGACAATGTCCTGGCCTGTCTTCTTTTTGATTATCTCTCTGTTTGTCTCTAATACTTCCACGACACCGGAACCAATCGTTCCATATCCCATTACCGCTACCTGAATCATAATCTCTACTCCCTGGCTATTATTTTGACGTAATGAACGCCATTTTTCTCTTCCATTTCCTCAACCATCCTGGAAATATTGCCGGTATCCGGCCTGACTTCCACGCTCAGAGTAAGCGAAGCCACATTATTGACCGGAATACTCTGATGAATGGTCAGGATATTCGCCTTATAAACCGCCACCGTGTGGAGAAGATCCGACAACAGCCCCTGTTCATCGTCCATCTGCAGCACCAGCGTAATTGTTTTTCCCTTTGCATTGTCGTAAAATGGGAAAATATCATCTTTGTACTTGTAGAAAGAACTTCTGCTGATTCCCACTTTCTCAGTGGCTTCCTGTATCGTGATGGCCCGCTCCGATTCAATCAGCTTTTTTGCTTCGACCACCTTCAGCAGAACTTCAGGTACTGCTTTTTGTTTTAACACAAAATATTTTGTCTGCTCTTCCATATTCACTCCCCTGCGCTGTATCCCATTGTGTATGCTTGTGAAATACATTTGTATTCATAGCAAAGATATTAACACATTTAAAATGCAGGTGCAATATCTTTTTTCAGGATTTTGTGGTTTTTATCCATGATTATTGTTTTTTATGCAATACAAAAGAGAGAAAACAACCATAAAAAGCCGTTTTCTCTCTTAAAATCGAGGAAATCATTCATAATAATAAACCGCCCTTGTTCTATTCAAGAACAGTGTCTCCTGTCTGTGAGCCCAGGGATACCAGTGCAGCAGCCGATTCCTCCATCAGAACAGCCGCTTCGGCGCAGAGTGACGGCTCCGGTTCCAGCGTCGGGGAACTTCCCTTACTACTGCCCCTGATTTTCCAGACAGCCTCCGCATCATTGCCGGGAACCGCCTTAAAGATAAAGATGCCGGCAACCGCGCAGATAATGCTGACGGCGATATTCACATAGGCAAACACAACATACGGTGCAAAGCTCAGAGTCGTAAACCCAAACAGCCCCATGTAATAGATGCAGCTCGTATTCCAGGGCACGAGAGGCAGGATAATGGTGTTGGCCTCCTCAATAGTTCTGGAGAGAACGCTTCTGTGAATCTGCCTCTCATCGTAAATCTCTTTAAACATTGTCCCCATCAGAACTGCGGAGACATAAAAATTTGTAACTACCATGACCGTGAAAATTCCGCATACCAGAGTAACCAGGATGGTGGCCGTATCCGATTTGACCGTCTTTGTAATCCTCGCTACGATTACGTGCAGGAATCCCGCTTCACTCAGTATCCCGCCCAGTCCCAGGGCGAGCACCGCGGTACAGATGGTCGACATCATGGAGGATATTCCTCCCTTACTCAGCATTGTGTCCACAATCTCCATCCCTGTGTCCACCTTAACGCCGTTAAAAATAACAGACAGCACTTCCGCCACTCCCGCATGCTGAACCACCATGGCAAGTACAAGTCCCGTAAAGCCCGAAATCAGGATGGCCAGGATGGCGGAAACCTTCTTAAGGCTGAGCACGACAATAAGGATAATGGGAATCAAAAGCAGAATGTTGAAATTGTAAAGTCCTGCCAGCCCGCTTCTCACCGAATCGAGAACGGTCTGATCCAAAGCAACCTGTGCGTATTTACTTCCGAGAAAATAGAAAATCACAAGGCTGATGAGAAAAGACGGCCCCGTTGTATACAGCATAGAGCGCACGTGGTAATAAATATTGATATCGCTGGCGCTGGAGGCCAGGATGGTTGAATCGGACAGCGGAGAAAGCTTATCTCCGAGAATTGAGCCGGATATGACTGCGCCGGCAACCAGAGCCACCGGAATTCCCATGCTGGCTCCGATGCTGACACAGGCCACACCAACGGTTCCCGCCGTCCCCCAGGAGGAGCCGATACAGATTGACAAAAGGGAACACATGATAAAGGTCAGCGGAAGCAGCATCCCTGGTGTAATAATCCCCAGGCCGTAGTAGATCAGCATGGGAACCGTGCCGCATTTAATCCACGCGCCGATCAGGAGTCCTACGAACAGGAGAATCATGACACAATCCATGGCCCGTTTCACGCCGCCCATCATCCCCTGCTCCAAATCCGCATAGCGGTATCCGGCCAGCATGGAGATCATAAGGACGAGGAAAATATTGACTACCAGAAGCGGGATTG
This sequence comes from [Clostridium] symbiosum, assembly GCA_036419695.1. NCBI lineage: Bacteria > Bacillati > Bacillota > Clostridia > Lachnospirales > Lachnospiraceae > Otoolea > [Clostridium] symbiosum. The sequence goes on along the minus strand of CP143946.1, from coordinate 857,965 downwards.
TGGCAACTCCCAAGGTGATTCCCACCGTAAGGACCACGGCTATCACGGCAAGAACAGAGGCGGATAATAACAGACCGGGGGTTCCCGGCTCTCTTTTTGTTTTCATCTTCATATTCAATCTCTCCTTCACTGAAAACTCACAGAAAACAAAAAAGCACCCGGATATACCGAGTGGCGAAGGTTACTGCAGGTTGAATACTCTGTCTGATTTTCCAGTCCATGAAACGTAAGGATGACTTTAAAAAACGAAAGGCGCGCCTATGGGCCTCTCACCGACATCAGACAAGGGCGCATAAATGCGCTTACCCCTTCCTTCGCCTACGAGATTAGCTGACGGGTTCGGGGAAGAAGGTCCCCTATCGCCATAAAGGCGAATACACCCCAAAAATTGGTTCTCCCGCTGCCGCCGCCCGGTTTGCAGGCTGCTGGCATTCGGCGTTATATGTTTTCTGCTGTATATTCTGTTGTTAGTTAATTTTAACAAAACCACAATCCACATTCAAGTATTTTTGTTGAAAGTTAATATAATCTTAAATAAATAGGTTACTATTCACTCCGCGCCCGGTAACACGCTGAGCGATGCACAGAGGCGGCAAAAACATCGCTTCGCGAAATATATCTGAGTATCATTAACAATTACTACGCAAAAACGGAAGGAACGGCACATGGCCCATTTCCTCCCGTTTATCAAACTATTATTATATTGTACCTTGAACCCCGCGGTTTACTGCTCCGGAGTTTCCTGGTTCTTCAGGCTGATCCATTTCAGGTATGCGCTGATAAACAGATCGATGTCCCCGTCCATTACGGCATTGACGTTGCCGTTCTCGGCATTGGTCCGGTGATCCTTAACCAGTGTGTACGGCTGCATCACATAGGAACGGATCTGGTTTCCAAAGTTGATATCCTTAACGTCACCGCGGATGTCGGAAAGTTTATCCGCATTCTCCTGCTGCTTGAGCAGATAGAGCTTTGCCTTCAGCATCTGCATCGCCTTGTCCTTATTCTGGAACTGGGAACGCTCATTCTGGCACTGTACCACGATTCCTGTTGGAAGGTGGGTAATACGAATAGCAGATGACGTCTTATTAATATGCTGCCCGCCGGCGCCGCTGGACCGGTACGTGTCAATCCGCAGATCATCCTGGTTAATCTCAATATCCAGATCTTCCTCGATATCAGGCATGACGTCGCAGGACACGAACGAAGTCTGTCTCTTGCCTGCCGCATTGAAGGGTGAAATACGTACAAGACGGTGCACGCCCTTCTCCGATTTCAGATAACCGAAGGCATTCTCCCCGTTAATCTGAACCGTAATGGACTTAATTCCGGCTTCATCTCCGTCCAGGAAGTCCAGGACCTCGGTCGTATAACCTTTCTTGTCGGCCCACCTCTGGTACATGCGGTACAGCATACTGCACCAGTCCATGGCCTCGGTTCCTCCGGCTCCCGCATTCAGCTTCAATATGGCATTACAGTTATCATATTCCCCTGAAAGCAGAGTTCTCGTCCTGATGTCCTCCAGGCTGCCGGTAAATTCATCCAGCATCTCCTGAATTTCCGGGATCATCGCAGGATCGTTCTCCTCGTATCCCATCTCTATCATTACCTGGATATCTTCGTACTGCTGTTCCAGATGGCGGTAAGTTTCTACCGTATCTTTTAAATTCTTTGCTTCTTTTACTGTTTTTGTGGACCTGTCCGGATCGTCCCAGAATCCCGGTTCCTCCATGGATTTGTCCAGCTCATCGATTCGCTTTACCTTGTTATCCAGGTCAAAGTGAATCCCTCACTTCCACTAAAGTTTTATCATACGTCGATAACGTATATTTGAATTGATCTAATTCAACCATAGCTTCACCCACTTTCAATTTTATATTTTTACATATTTAACATAAATTAACATGATAAACTTACTAAATATCAGGACTTAATTATTTTTCCTCTTTCTTCTGTCCCTGAGGAAGGATCTGCATCTGAACCGTCTTATTCTTAAGCTCCGGATTGGAACTCATCTCCTGCAGGATCTTACGGCCGCAGCACTGCTTGAATTTCTTGCCGGAACCGCATGGGCACGGATCGTTTGGATAAATCTTCTTTGCCTCGCGCTTTTTCGGAGCCTGAACGCTGCTGTCGTCTTTATTCGTTCCCGTAACCTTGGCAGCCGGTTCACGCTCTACCTTCTGCTCCACGCGGATGTGGAAAAGGATACGGACTGTGTCTTCGCGGATTGCGGCAGTCATGCTGTCGAACATCTCATAGCCGCTCATCTTGTACTCAACAAGAGGATCTCTCTGGCCGTATGCCTGGAGGCCGATGCCCTCGCGAAGCTGATCCATATCGTCAATATGGGCCATCCACTTGGCGTCGATTACCTTCAGGAGAATCACGCGCTCGATCTCACGGATCTGCTCTGCCTCCGGGAATTCCGCTTCCTTCTCTTCATAGAGTTTTGTGGCGGCTTCCTTCAGCATATGCTTTAACTCGTTCTTCTTCATATCCTTCTGGTCATCGTTTAATGCGATGGTTGGAAGAGGAATAATCGGAAGCAGCAGTGAGTTCAGTTCCGTCAGATCCCAGTCTTCCGTCCCCTGGTCATCAGAAATGGACAGGTCTACTGCATTTTCTACAATATCCGTAATCATCTTCATAATTACGGTTCTCATGCTCTCACCGTTCAATACGCGGCGGCGCTCGTCGTAGATAACCTCACGCTGCTCGTTCATAACTTCGTCGTATTTAAGCAGATTTTCACGAATACCGTAGTTATTGGTCTCGATCTTCATCTGGGCTTTCTCAATGGCATTCGACAGCATTTTGTGCTCGATCTGCTCGTTCTCCGGCACGCCTAATGCATTGAACATACTCATCAGCTTCTCGGAACCGAAGAGCCGCATCAGATCATCTTCCAGAGAAATATAGAAACGTGATTCACCCGGGTCTCCCTGACGTCCTGAACGTCCGCGCAGCTGGTTGTCAATACGCCTGGATTCATGACGTTCCGTACCGATAATCTTAAGTCCGCCGATGGCTTTCGCCTCGTCATCCAGCTTGATATCCGTACCACGGCCGGCCATGTTGGTGGCAATGGTAACGGCGCCGTGAACACCGGCATCCGCCACGATCTCAGCCTCCAGTTCATGGAACTTGGCATTCAGTACTTTATGCTTGATTCCGCGCCTTGTCAGCATCTTGCTTAAAAGTTCGGAGGTCTCAATGGTAATCGTGCCGACCAGGACAGGCTGTCCCTTCTCGTGGGCTGCCACCACCTCGTCCACTACTGCGTGGAATTTCTCCTTCTTCGTCTTATAAACGGCATCGTCTTTATCAATACGGATTACCGGCCGGTTGGTCGGAATCACGATAACGTCCATCTGATAGATGTTACGGAACTCCTTCTCCTCAGTCTGGGCCGTACCGGTCATACCCGATTTCTTTTTAAATTTATTAAAGAAGTTCTGGAATGTAATCGTAGCCAGTGTTCTGCTCTCCCGGCGTACATTGACATGCTCTTTTGCTTCGATTGCCTGATGGAGTCCGTCGGAATAGCGGCGTCCCGGCATGATACGTCCTGTAAATTCATCTACAATCAGGACCTCATCATCTTTTACAACGTAGTCCTTATCGCGGAACATCAGGTTGTTGGCACGCAGCGCCAGGATGATGTTATGCTGAATCTCCAGGTTCTGAGGATCGGCAAGGTTTTCAATATGAAAGAATTCCTCTACCTTTTTAACACCCTGCTCGGTCAGGTTGACTACTTTATCCTTCTCGTTGACAATAAAATCACCCGTCTCCTCGATCTCCTCACCCATAATAGCAGATATCTTCGTAAACTCCGCAGATTCTTCTCCGCGTTCCAGCTGGCGTGCCAGGATGTCACAGACTTCATATAATTTTGTAGATTTTCCGCTCTGTCCGGAAATGATAAGCGGTGTTCTTGCCTCATCTATCAATACGGAGTCAACCTCATCGATGATGGCATAGTCCAGATTTCTTAAAACCATCTGTTCCTTATATATAGCCATGTTGTCACGAAGGTAGTCGAAACCGAGTTCATTGTTCGTAACATAGGTAATATCGCAGTTGTATGCCGCACGGCGCTCATCGGGCGTCATGGAATTCAGAACCACGCCGACGGAGAGTCCCAGGAATCTGTGGACCTCACCCATCCACTCAGCATCTCGTTTTGCCAGGTAGTCATTGACCGTTACGATAAATACACCTTTTCCGGCCAGCGCATTCAGGTATGCCGGAGCCGTGGATACAAGCGTTTTACCTTCACCGGTCTTCATCTCGGCAATACGTCCCTGATGTAAAACAATACCACCAATCAGCTGGACCGGGTAATGTTCCATGTTGAGGACACGCCTTGCTGCCTCTCTGATGGTGGCAAATGCCTCCGGCAGGATGTCGTCCAATGTTTCACCCTTCTCCAGACGCTCTCTGAACTTTCTGGTGTTGTCCTTCAGTTCTTCATCCGTCAGCTTTTCCATCTCAGGTTTTAAAGCAACGATTTTATCCACAATGGGGTAAATCATCTTTAATTCACGCTCGCTGTGAGTTCCAAACATTTTCTCTATCAGATTCATGCTTTACTCTCCTATTTCTATCATTATTTCTATTATCATCATTGCAAGCTCTTCTATTCATGCCAAAACTGCATAGTTATAGTTATACAATCTTACTTATTCTAACACTAACAGGCGTTTTATTCAACGACTTCATAAATTTTTTACATTTTGTCCACATCCAATTAACGGGATCCATTTTTTTACAGTGACATAATTCGTCACATTATGGTAAACTTAGCAAATTGCACAAAAAACTTGTTCTATTCCCCAGTTGTCCACATTATCCACACCGATTTCGTCGAAAATGTTGAAAAGTTATGCACACCGTACCTTGTCCATTTTAGGGGAAAAAGTAGTTATACACCGACTTATCCACATTATCCACATCTTTTTTATGTTTATCACCATCTTTCCCCATCCAAAGTTCCCTATCCCTTTTTTTGTGTATATCTCATAAACTTGCATATTTCGACAAAAAATACAAAGATTAGCCTTGACAGAATTTCTTTGTTTTAAGCCGTTTTGCAATGGTTTCTTCTATAAATAATTTAAACTTTTTAGAAAAAATTAACAATAATTGTCTCGACAATTTTACTTTCATCATTGAATTTATCGAATAAAAGTGGTATACTATAAACATCCCAAGAAAAAGGAGCGATGTGTATGCGTTATAAGATTACTGGAAGAAATATTAATGTTACCCCGGGGTTAAAGGCAGCAGTTGAGGAGAAAATCGGCAAATTAGAAAGATACTTCAATCAGGACACAGAAGCGATTGTCACATTAAGCGTTGAAAAAGAACGTCAGAAAATTGAAGTTACCATCCCTGTAAAAGGCACTATTATCCGTGCAGAGCAGGAAAGTAACGATATGTACGTATCCATTGATTTGGTAGAAGAAATTATCGAGCGCCAGCTCAAAAAATATAAGAACAAGATTGTCGACAAAAAACAGGCCGCCATCGCTTTCTCCGATTATTTTATGAACGAAGAGTACGAATCCGATGATGAAGTAAAGATTGTCAAAGTGAAACGATTTGCCATGAAACCGATGGACCCCGAAGAGGCATGTGTTCAGATGGAACTTCTCGGACATGCATTCTACGTATTCTTAAACTCCGAGACCGAGCAGGTCAATGTAGTTTACAAGAGAAAAGGCAACACCTACGGACTGATCGAGCCGGAGTTCTAACATCCGCTCTGAAACTTTGAAAACAGAAGAGGTACAAGCCTGCCCCATACGTGAAATGGGACAGACAGCAAAAGAGGAGAGAACCATGAATGTGGCTCTCTCCTCTTTTGCTGCGGCTGAAAACTAATCCAGCTCGAATAAATTCCGTTTTACAAAACGTATTTCAGCATAAATGCTGTCCGGCCTGAGCGTTCCCGTCTCCGCCGCCTTTGGACCGATTATCATCGTCATCCCGTCCATGTCGTCCGGGATTATTCCGTCTCCTTTATCCCCTGTAAAATGAAGCGTATACCAGATATCGCTTGCACTGCTTCCCATGCTGCCCTTTGTTCCCTGCTCCCCCGTAATCTTGACAACGGGGAAGTTGGAAACGCCGTTTTCCTCCGGGAGGCCTGTCAATGTGTATACTGTCTCATCGAACTCATTGACCGCCGGCAGGCCGTTTTCCCCCTTTTCGCCCTTTTTACCGACTGTCAGCGGTGTTGTCTCACCGTCGGACGCGTTGATTTTCTGGACGCGGAAGGAAAGCTCCAGCGTCTCGTCGTACTCATCGTAATAACAGGTATAACGGTTCGGCGCCCCGGCATCCTGGGCCAGCTCAATGCCGGAAATGTTTCCGCCCTCCCGGACTACGGTGTCGTAGTAGGTGGTTTCTTCTGTTTCGCTGTTGAGGGCGGCGTAGATGGTGTTGATGAAGAGTTTCATTTCCATGTCGGGAACGAGCTGCGCATCATCGGAATCTGTGCCCTCTGTCACATCGTAGAGAGAAAAACCGGTGTAATAAATTTTGCCTTTGGAGTAGAGGTAGTAGTTATTTCTTGCATCCCTGACGGTTGTGTCAAAGTATTTCGACTCGTCATCTTTACCCGAACCTGCAAATGTATACCAGACGGTCACATCATCAATTTTTCCCTTTCCAAGCTCCCTTTCCAGATCAAGCTGGTAGTAGGGCGCATGATTTTTGGCAACCTTTACTTTCGCTTCGGAAACCTCGTCTGAAATCTTAAATGGATATAATCCGATTTGTCCTTCATTCAAAGGTTCAATATACTCCGTACGCGGTTTTACTCCTAATGCGAGATTCAATGAGAGCTGTGTGTTATACGGCGAGGCCGTGTTGACTAATGATGCATAACTGCTGCCCTCTTTCGGAATAAACGCATACTCTAACAGGGCTCCGTTGGTAAATCCCTGCAGTTCCTCTATCTCGGTCCAGCGTCTGCTGCTGCCTTTGTCTCTTTTGTCTTTGGGTTTTATATCTGTGGTTATGGCAAAGCGATCCATGCCCACGGTGTATCTGAGTTTTTGGGTGAATAAATAGTTCCATGCGTTTTGAGATGGATATAAGGAATCTCCTTTTCCTGCCACATTGTTCAGCACGTACTTAGTTTCAACCGGATTTGCACTGTCTCCGGCGACTTTTTTCTGCCACACATAACCATACAAGTTAGTAACGTCTTCCTCCAACCGGATCGCTAAATAGTCTTTTCCATTAGACTTAAACTTATAATATGTATCTCCTGCTATTTTAATTGGGTTCTTTTCATCTACAATATCTTTGGAGATCGCTTCGTAACTCCCCAGTGCCGAATGCAGGTCTTTTACATTAAACGAATTCCATCCGATAGTAGTCATCTGAAGATTGCCATTACTCTTTTCATACAATGCTCTTAATTCGTCTTCTGTTACATAACCAGTATGTGCGTAATAATAATAAACCCAACTCCATGTGCGGTAAATCATACTTCCAAATTTCTCATAGAAGTCATATGCCGAAACCGAAACATTCTTTTCTCCTGTCGTCTTTACGGTTCTTCCCCCACCATTTATCCAGTCCGCAGAAGATATATTCCACCCTATGTACAAATCAGAAATTTGTCTTCCGTCATCTGCGTCAATCGGCCTTATAACTGCTTTATAAGACCCTGCTTGTTCGACCACAGAATGTAATCCTTCCGGATCGAGGTAAACAGTTCCTTCTCCTATGTTATGGTTATTATCTTTCCACTCTTTTTCGTTTTTCCCTAAATAGTCGTTATATTGCTCTTCACTGATAAGCACCCTCTTATAATTCGGGTCGGATTCAGTTGGTTTTTCCTGCTGCCCTTCCTGGATTGTCATATTGCGGTAATAATAATCCACTTCTTCAGGAGCGTAATAGTTCTCTGAGTTGACATACGAAAAAGCATCCCCTGTAAAAATAATTGGTTTTTTTAATTCTTCTGAGTAACTCTTTAAAACCTTTTCAGCCTCCTTCGTATCCAGATCAATTATATCTCCCTTCAATTCAGAGGAAAAATCGGTACCGACCACAATTAAATCATAACGGGATAATGTGGTTGAATTTATTTCCCCGCCCGCGCAAGCCGCGGCAAAATCGCCCTCCGATATCGTTTCAAAATCGCCGTTTTCAAAATTGAAATGATACTCACCGCCATTTTGTTCCGCTTCTTCTATCAACCGGGTAAATTGTGGATTTTTATCCAGCGTTTTTCCTCCAATCGTATCCGAATATGGTGTAATCTGAAGTACTTTTACATCTTTCTTTTTCAAATCCGGCCGCATGTATCCGATCCACACACTATAAAGAGGATTCTTTTTATCAAGTGTGGATACTTTCACTTGAAACTGACATATTTCTTCGATTGAATCGACCGGCATCGGTGTCGTATAGCGTCCTGTGATCCTGGATCCCTCCACAATATAATCGTTTGGAGATAAATCCGCAAAACGGCAGGTAAAAACCTGATCGTTTTTAATAGATGCACTGGCATTATTATGTGCCCCCGGCTTTCCTGATGTGGATGCTCCTTCCCCTTCTTCATCAAAATAACCGTCACCATTGCGATCCACGATAATTTTCATGATAATATTTTCGGCTTTGTCCCCCAGGGGCATTTCAATTGCATAGTCAAATGTCAGCGTATTCGATTTAGCTAAAGTATTCAACTCCGGCCTTGTATCTGGATTCCAGCCCTTCTGTACAATTGTAGGTACAATCCCATCATCCTCATTTTTGATAAGCTGGGAATCCTTAATACTAATGGAACTCTTAAAATCTTTTTTTAAATCTACTGTTTTCGTAGTTGGATTTGTTATCTTCGAATCCATCAATACCAGCTTATCAAAATAAGTCTCATCCGGGCTTTTATCATAGTAATTTCTTACATCATCTATCCCATATAGTGCAAAAAGCAATCTGGAATCAATATCACATTCCTCATTATATGGATTATTGTTCATATCGATCCATTGGAATTCACTCATTTGTTTTATAGCATCGGATTTAAGCTGTTCTGTAATTATAACCGGCTGTCCTGATTTTACAAACTCTGCTAATTGTTTTTGCATAAATTGAGTCACGTCTTCGCCGCTAAATCTCGCTTTGCTTACTGCAGTGTCTGCCCCCAAAGCTTGAAGTTCTAAAGATAATTCTACATTCTTCAGAAAATACTCTCCTGGCACTTTACTCCATTTATCGCGTAATAACGGATTCCAATTCGCGCTGCCGCTGCCTGTTAGAGGATAAGAACCTGTATTTAAAGATACACCTGATGCTTTCTTATTTATATCAGTATCAAATTGTTCTTTAGTTGTATAGTCATTTGCAAGAAGACCATTGATTAAAGTCTGAGGAATAATTGTATCGTTAGGGAATCCGTTACTACGATACTTTACACTCTTTGAACCGCCAACATCAGATGTATTCAGCAGCGATGCGTCATCTCCTATAAGTATCAAATCATACTCTGCGACGAGATCTACCGCCATGCCATTCAAAGTATTCGGGGTTACGTATGTAACTGATATGTCATCCTCGTCAACTCCAATTGCCGTTGCAAGTTTTGGAAGGTTGCCCGGTACAGAAAGCCAATAGCTGTTACTCGGCTCTATCTCTAAAACTTTTACGCTTCCATCTTCAGGCTCCTCCGGTGGATTTCCCCCTCCCGACGGCTTATTATCTGTAAAATCAAGAATTTTTTCAACATTATCTCTTCCAGTAACAAAATCCAGATATCCGGTTTGATCGTCGTCTCTATAAATCAAAATATTATCCCACTTTGGGGGAATAAAGTCCTCCGAGCGCCATGCAAAGTTGCCGCCGTTTGGCCCAACATCCTTTCTTGGAAGAGTATTTAAAATATCATCCCTCCATTCATCCGTTTGTTTATTTTTGTTTTCATGAATGATCCCAGTATTTTTATCTATATAATTATTTTCATTTGTAGATGTCCCATCTTCAAACCAATTTTTAAAGTCTGCAGGGTCATCCGCATAATTCAACATCTGGTATAAGCGAAACATGTTACTGCTTGTCGGAGTTCCCTGCCTGAACGGAGCAGATGAAATAGAGACCGACATACGCACATTTTCTGATATAGCCCGGTAGTATAAATGAAGGGCTGTATCCCAGCTGATATCGTCAGTTGCCTTAAAATTGTCTGATGTTTTAGGCTTCTCCATTCCAGCTTTTCCAAACAACTGTTGGGCTCCTGTTATCTGGTTTCCTGATGCTATATGGAGATAATTGATTTTATCTTTTTCGCTTTTCGACATTGTTTCCAGACCTGAAGGAGTCACCACCTTGTAGTTTATTACAAACTCTTTGTCGAAGGTCTCCAGTGCCGCTTTATTGGCTTGGTAATTTTCCCAGATCGATTTCTGGGGATCAAATGTACCAATCCCAAGCATAAAAAGTTTAAATACTTCATTATTAACCAGCGTCTTGCTGCCATTCTCTCCCTGGACTACCGTAAAAGGTTCATTCTGTGTGCTATTGCTCTTCCCCTCCCAGTAAAAGAATTTATTGTAATCATATTCTTTATAAAACTCACTGGTCTGAAGAAGCGTTTCCAATTTCTGTTTAGAAATATTTTCTTTACCTTGTATATAGAAACCGAGGATCGCCTGGTTTGTCTCAGGAACTACTTCCACAACATTAAATATATATCTATTTTCGGAATCCTTCTCCATATTAAAAGAACCTGCCAGCGCCGGTTCCTGCCTGTTCCAAAGCGCAATCCCTCCAGCCAGCACGCAAAATTTGTTTTTCTTTTTCTGTACACGAACTTCCATTACTGCCCCCCATCCCCGCCGTCACTGCTGCCGTTCCACCACAGCACAGCCAGCCTGTTTCTTGGAGTCGCGCTGGTATTTACGGAATAGCTCTTACTGTCCAGATATTGGAATGTGATTGCAAAGTCCACAGTTACTTTTCCTTCAGTTTTATAAAAATACCCTGCGTCACCAATCCGCTCTTCCTGTGTCAGTACAGGATAAATCGTAAACTTCAGCTCCCGCACCTTATCGCTGATCAGGTATTCCCGTCCTTTGCCCGCGTTTTCTTCAAATGCTTTTCTTACCGTATCAGGCGAAAGCGCACCCAGGGACTGAAGCTGTTCTTTCTTCCCGTCTTCTTTTTCACCATCTTCTTCTCCGGTTGAATCTGGCTCTTCCAATGCACTGGAATCCTCTTCCGCAAGAAAGCCGCTGTTTTGATACAGACAGTTTGTCTCCTTATTATACCATAACATTTCACCGCTGAATTTCGCCTTCCCGGCCTCCTTTGTCACTTCACCGGTAAACAGATAGGTTCCTTTCTCCCCCTCGCTGAGGTACAATGACCTGGCTCCCATCACGGTATTGCTGATTCTCCTGCTGACGGTCTGGCTTTCTGTCTGAATATTGGAATAGGAAACCGTAGAGCGGTAAAGGCGGGTGGAACTGCCGAACAGGGACGTCATCATTAGCCCGACTATTGCCATCACTGAAATCCCTACTAAAAGCTCGATCAGCGTAAATCCTTTATTTGCATTCTTCCGGCTCTCTTTCCCGGTCATTAATGCCGCTTTTATTTCTGCTCTGTCCATGCCGTCCCTCCTTTCCCTCTCTATTTATTCCATTACTGTTCACATCGCATTGCACTGTAACAATAACGCGCCCCGAGATGTTCAGAAATGGCAAAGAACGCCATTTCACGCCAGCATCTTTTCATATACCAAAACTACTGCACCACACCTGCATCGCCGGTCTCACACCGGCCATTTTCCTGGTAAACGGTAAGGTACTGCGTTTTTCCGGCCCCGGTTACCGCCAGTGTGCCGGCTCCCTCTATGCAGGAGCCGGTATCCCGGTCAAAGCGCCAGACGTGGATCAGGGTTCCCTTGGAATCCTCTTCCACGCCGCTTCCTTCTCCGCTCCCGCCGGACAGCAGTTCGTATTTCATAACACCCGAGCGCCCCAGCATAACCTTCTCCGACTGGATCTCCCAGTAAGTGTCTTCCTCATCATCCGATTTTCGTTTTTCTATCTCATGCACGCAGTAATAGTCTTTATCTTTCAAGTAAAGGCTCAGGCGCCATTTCCCGGATTTCGACATGGCGCTTGTCTTTGAGAGATTGATCTGATTGCTGAGGGCGTTGACATACTTTTCTGTTTCCTTCCTCTTTGCCGAGTTGGTTCCCAGGAAAAGCATCCCGCTGAGTACCAGAAGAATGGTCATTGCAATGATGAGTTCTATCAGTGAAAATCCCCCGTTTGCCTTATCCTCTTTTCCTGCATTCATCATTTTCCGCCTCCCTGCTCACGCCCGGAGCGGCTCCAGTTTTCTCTGGTCACAAAATCTTCGTAGTCGTTCAGCACGGTAGACGCCACGTCACTGTAATCGTAAAAATATTCTGCTACCTCTTCTCTGTCAAGAATGGGTTCAAAGGTCTGGCCGTCAGCCGTCAGTTTGGCGCTCCCGGTGATTGATATTTTCCCCGCCGCCATCAGCAGTCCGTTATACGTTCCTTCTCCGTATACTTCTATATCTTTCGCAGAAACTACAAGGCCGCCTTTCATAGTATATGTTCTCCCCAGCGTACTGACTTTTGCCTCGCCGTCATCGTCCAGTTGAACCGTTACCGAATCACCGCTCAACAGCACATAACTGCCGCCCGATTCAGACTCGTCCTCATTGGAAAGAAATACCGGTTCTCCGTTCAGCTTTGCCACTTTATCCACTTTTACATAATTGCCAATCGGAAGGATTGCGGAAAGCCCCGTTACTGCCTCCGAAGCACGGCCGCCCACGCGATCCGTCTCCGCCAGGTTCATTTTCAGGTTGTTAAACGAAGCGTCAAGGTTTCCTATCAGGTTCGCCCATTCGATACTGCTGCTTACGCCGCTCTGCCCTTTCTCCAGGAGCTGGAATAGATGACCGTCTTCCCCTTCATCCTTTCCCGCCACCTGATACAGGGAACCGGATGTATTGATTTGAGCCGAACTGCCGCCCTCAGCTATCCATACGCCTCCATTAAATGTACTTTCCGGACTTTTGCCTCCCGTCATGCCGCTCTTTTGAAGCAGCTCGTCAAAGGAATCGGCTTCATTTTTCAGGTAATTATTGAAATATTTTCTTCTGTCATTTTCCGAGTTGAAATTGTAATAAACATAGACTTTCCCATTGAGGATTACGGGAACAGCGGGTGAATTTTCCCTGTCATACTCAGAGACTGAGATTCCTTTTCCACTGTCATCCGCCGCTTTTGGATTACCTACCTTAATCAGATAATGGGCCTCATTTCCGCCCATGTTATCGGGAAGCTTTACATGGAGTGTCAACGTATAAGCATCCTCTTCCTCCGGCAGCAGTACGGGGTTGGAGCCTGCCGCTTCTTTCTTCCCGTTCCACTCCAATGTAATGGATGACTCCGGCAACAGGTAAATGGTCTGTGTCGCTTTCACAGCCAGGGATTCTCCCATCGGATATACATCCTGGCCTGTGATTGCATCGTTGAATCTCATATAGGCGCGGCCGGCCAAAATCAGAGTATCCAGCCCGGTCATGTCGAGTTTGCTCCCTCTGTCATTGATAATAATCGCACTGCTCTTATTCGGAGTCTCTTTTGTCAGCTCCCCGTCATCCCCCTCGTTGCCATATCCGTAATAGCTGCCCTTTAAAGTCACCGTATTCCTGTCTCCTGACAGGGTCATATCATCCTTAATAAAGAAACTTGCATTTTCCGCTGTAAGTACAGAAGAAACATCCATCCGGATTCCGTCTGCCCATACCCGGCTCTGCGCGCCCGTGTTCTCATCCGGCAAAATTGTTAAATCTGCGCTCTTACTGGCCGTCAGGGTTCCCGCCGATGTAAACAGGCTGCTTGCCACCTCTGTTTTGCTGTGTTCAACCGTAAATGATTGACCGTAAATCTTCCCGGCAAAGTAATTGTCCGGGCTGCCGGTTCCGTTCACATTGACTTCGATTCCGCCGTTTGCCGCCAGAACATAATCTAACAGAGCTTCCCCTTCATTCATAAATCTCACATAGGGCGCTGTTATTTTTAAGTCCACGGTTATAGCCGATTCAATCCCTGTTTCCGGATTTGTATACATGATGCAGAAATCCTTGAACAGGATCCCGTTGTAAATCTCTTTGCCGCCGGCAGCAAACCTGCCGCCCGCCATTCCGCTTTTCAGCCCGTTTCCAGACGGTTCACTGTCCTGCCCCGTATATTTTTCCAGTACAATCGAACCAATTGACACGTCCAGCTCCTTTTCCTGTATTGTATCAGAAAAAGACGCCAGTTTTTCTGCCGCATTTTTCCTGTTATCCCCGCTGTTGTCATCCGATAAAGGCATTTCGATCCCAAAAGCCTCATCTGCCAGCAGATCGCTTACAAACCTGGTTTTCAACTGCAGATTGGCCTCGTCATTTGTCCGGTAGCCGTCCTTATAAAGCGAGCCCATGACCTCGACATAATTTTCTTTCAGGATATTGCTGGCCATCCTTCCGGTCTGCGCGTAGATTTCATCCAGCGCCGTTTCCAGATAATAAAAATTCTTGTCGGATCTCCGGTTCAGATTCCTCATTTTCACATTCAAAAGAGCCGTGCTTAGGGCCATGACTCCTAAAATGGCAATCAGGGAAACGATCGTCAGCGCCATAATCATCGCAGAACCTGTATTATTCAGTTTTCTTCTTTCCGGCAAATGTTTTAACCGCTTTCCCATTCCGGATCCTCCTGTCTTTATCTGCTCTGATTCTGACGTATCATCTACTCAGTCTGTCCGGGTTTCTTTCGTACTTTCTCCTATGTCTATTCCGATTTTGTTGAATCCAGCTTCAGCACTTCCCTGCCTCTTTCCGGATCCCCATTCTCCGCTCCGGTCCCGCTGTAATCAGCTTCATATACCGTTACCGTCAGATGATAAAGCCTGTTTTCCGCTTCCTTCCAGGATACAGGTTCTTTTCCGCCGATGTTGGAATAGATTAAAAGTTCCGTGCCTTCCGCTGATTCTATCTTTACTTTCTCGTCCTGGTTCGCCTCTTCCGCTTCATACTGATCCGGATTTGCCGCTACGATGAACAATTCCATCTCCTCTTCCAGGGAAGAACCGATATAAATCCTGTCAAACCCGGGAAATCCCGATTCTTCGGCCTCCCCGCCGTCTTTGGCTTCCTCCGATGTCCAGGTATATTTTGTCTCATTATCCGGAAGGAAGAGATAAACGCGGTTTGCCGGAAGTCCGGTTTTCTTATCTTTGACGACGTTCTTCTTTACCGATGCAAAACTGGCCCCGACGGATTCCTCTGCGCTGTAGCTATTTCCCTCCGTCTCCTTTACCGTGTACACGGCCTGGGCCTGGACCGTCAGGGTTCCGGCTTCGCCGCTGCCGCCATCCGCCGCAGCCGTTTCCTTTACAGACAGCCACAGATACCGTTTTACATCTTCCTCCGTATATACCGTCTCATCCTCCGAACCGGAACCGTCTGAATCTTCCGCCGCTCCTTCTCCGCCGTCTTCTTCGTCTTCCTCCTCATCCGGATTTACCTTTAAAAGTAGCTGGGAAGTCAGGCTTTTATCATCCTTCATCAGGGCCTGCGGTTCAATCACCACATTCTGGAAACTGCTGACATCGGCTATATTGGGCATCTGGTACCGGTTGATCGAATATGATTTCTCCTGGTCTTCGCCCTCCGTCGAATTATACTTCTCATAATCGGCTTCCGCACAGATAAGATAGGCCGCCTTTCCGGAACCGGATGCATCTCTTCCATATTCCGCAGTCAGCCTGTATCCCTGCCGTGAACCGGATGACGATGGATTCCCATCGCCGCCCTCTTCCCCGGCCGGTGTACCGTCGTCTGAGCCGGATCCGTCTTCCAGCCGTTCCACGCGGTAAATCGTATTCCCTATCACGACATTTCCGCCGGCGCTATTCCCGCTTCCGTCATCTTCTCCCGGAGTTCCACCGCCTCCGGCCAGAAATGTTTCCAGGTTTTCAAACGGATATCCCTTCAGCTCCTCCATCGTCCGCTTTGCCGCGTCCAGCACAAGCTCATCTTTCCTGGCTTTTGTATTCATCCGTCTGCTGATCACGAAAGACTGAAGAAGCACGCCTGCCATGATGGAAAGGACAGCAAGCGCGATCAACAGTTCAATCAGCGTAAATCCTCCGTTCCTTTTCTTCATGGCAGCCGTGCTCCTTTCTGTAACCAACTTGGCGTTACCGTTCACTCCATTACTTTAGAATCTCCACATCGCCGGTTTTGCTCTCAACCACAAACCTCGGCCTCAAATCATCCTCACCAGCCACGGCAATCCGCATTTTTTTATCCGTACGGTTCTCAATCTGGACTTTTACCTGGCTCAAATCGGTACCGCCCATTCTTGGGGAGCTGAGAACATAGATGTCCAGCATATCTCCCTCCGGATACAGAACATGAGGACGGCCGTTTTCTCCCAGCGTATAGGTAATGCTGTACGTTCCGCCGTTCTCCTCTGCGCGGATTACCAAAGTTTCCTCCTCGTTTTTGTCTGAAACCACCTTTTCCCTGTCATCCGGCCCGGCAATCACTTTTGCATTCATGTCGGATGCGGATGGGTAAAGCATGATATAACAGTCATAATCTTTTTTAATCGCCTCTATCTGTTCGACGGTGCCTCCGTCATAAGAAAGAGCCGTTCCGGAGCGGAAGATATTGTCCGTTCCAATGGGAACCGTAATCTTCGGCTCCTCAAACACCCTGCCTTCCCCGCGGATCGCATACTGGTACATTGTAACAGTTGCATCCACCACGTTGGCTTCGGTATTATATGACGCCGAAATATCGGAAATTGTATTCTTGTCCTGATAGGAAAATACATAGTCCAGAAATTCTTTCCACTGTTTATAATCCAGCTGGACCGGTAACTGCAGTGTGCTCACGGCCAGAGTATAGGGCGCCATATTTCCCGGGTCCGTTGACTGGAACTGATAAATGTCTGCTGGATCCGTATATGACACGGAAACCACCTGTGTGTCAAACCGCTCTTCCAGGCCGGTTACAAACATAATCTGCTGCACCTGTGAGATATCCGCCGGATATTGGGTCAGCATCAGCTGATATGCTTCATTATAATCTTTTGTATTCTGGATGTACTCATCTTTCTTTGCAAGAACTCTCATCCTCTCGTCATATTCCTGCTGAAGTTCCTCTTTTCTGGATATCACTTCGGCCGTCTTCTTCTCAAGATTCTTAGCCCCGAAAAACCAGGACGCGGCAACTATGCCAAGTGATAATGCGAGGAAAATCAGTTCTTTGTCCCGTGATGTCATTTTCATGATGCCGTCCCCCCGCTTTCATTTCCATCCGCAGCGGCTGCACCTTCCGGGACAGGTGCGGGATCTGCCGCCGGAACAGCTGCTTCCGGAGTTGTATTTAAAACCGCCCCGTCCGGGATGCTGACCTCTGCTTCGGGAGCCGGCTGTGCGGCAGCTTCCGCCGCAGGCATGATTCCTGCATTTGCCGTCATCACGGCCGTTTCCGCCTCTGCCGGAGGCATCTGAGGCTGTACCGGAGGCGTCTGCGGCTGTATCGGAGGCGTCTGCGGCTGTACCGGAGGCGTCTGCGGCTGTACCAGAGGCGTCTGCGGCTGTACCGGAGCTTCTGTCGGCGTCACGGCCTGCGCCTGCGGCTGGACTGATGCCGTATTAATCTGCTCCCCCGCAGAAGCAGCAGTATTTCCCTGTTTCAAAGCGGGCGCGGCCTCCGGTACGGCTGCTTCCCCGGCAGCGGCTCCGTCTTCACGGGCCAAACGTTCCTGCCCGTCAATTGGCGTATCGGCGCCTGAAGTGTTTTTCTCCCCCGCTCCGATGGTTTCACCGCCGTCACCTTCCGTATCTCCATTTTCCGTTTTATCTCCGTCCATGACGCCTTCGGGATCCCAGATATCGCTGTATTCCTCCGGCATCAAATTTCCCAGCGCTTCCGCCCTGGTTCCCGGATTCAGCAGGGAATCCTGGTTCACCAGAATACAAGTCAGGGAGAAGGCAACGGTCTCCTTATCTCCCTCAAATACACTGGAAAGTGCGCTGACTTTTACCTCGGATACATTGGCAATCATATTAAGCTGCTGGATCAGCCTGGCCACTGTCTTCTTTCCCTCCGCCAATGCGGAAAAGCTCACCTGTCCCTCACTGCAGCTAAAACTCTGAATGGATATATTGCTCGGCCGAAGCTGTTCAAATATGGTAATAAAATCGGAAAGGCTCTCGTTATCCGTTCTTACCATCGCCTGAATCTGTCCGACATCGCTATAGCGTGACTGCGCCTGTTTATAGTTTTCCAGGATTGGTTTTACATCCTCCACGGTCAGCAGCCGGTTCTGCAAATCGATGGTTTCCATTGCCTCACTAAAGAAATCGACAGCCGGTATTGTAATAATCACCACAGATAAAAACAGCGCCAGAAGAATCATGATGCGGTAGGCCTTTGCCTCCACCTTTCTCCTGATATCCTGTTCAAGCTGTTTGGGAATCATGCCCACCGGATCGATCACTGCACCAATGTTATCCATGTATCTCAGGACTTCTTTCATGGAAATCCCGGAACTTTCCCTCACCGTTACCTGCTTTAATGCCGTAATCATTTCCACGGGCAGATGAAGCTGGTTCTCAAAGAGGCCGTCCAGCCCTCCGATATGGGAGCCGTCGCCGATGATGTAGATAAGCTCCAGCGGCTGATCCACATTGCGCCCCGTATAGTATTCAATGACTCTCTTTATGTTGCTGACCAGATAATAAAGATTGTCGGTCAGTTCATCGCCGTCGTCAAAGTTATTATGTATAAGCTGTCTGCGTTCCAGAATCTCCTGCGCATCCTCTTCGCTGCAGTTTTTCTTTTCCATCACCGCCTGTAGAAGGGTAATACTTCCAAAATCCACATGGCGCTGAAGGACCATAACCGTATCGTTATAGATCGTAAGAACGGTGTGTTCTTCGTCAAGCTGGATGACGAGACACGGTTCATCGCCAATCTGGTTGGAGGTGAGCTGGAATACGCTGTTGCCGATATAATCAAGTGATATCAGTTTCAGATGTGCCAGTTTCGCCGCATCGTAATAAGACTGCACCATATCGTTCGGCGCGGCCACAACCATCAGGCGGAGTTTGGACTTTTTCTTTTTTCCGGTCCGCTTTTTCTTCTTTTTCGGTTTCTTTTTCTCTGGTTCTTCTCCGTCTTCCTCCTCGGATTCCGTCTCCTCTTCCACTACTCTGGAGATTGTAAAATAAGACAGGACATAATCCGTCAGTTCCACCGGGAAATACTCCGGTGCGTTGACCCTTAAGGCAGTCTTCAGTTTCTCTTCGTTCATTTCAGGCAGAACTACTTCTCTGCTCATGATACGATCAGAGGGAAGAGAGAACACCACTTTCTTTGTCTTAATATTGGCATATTTCAGCGTACTGTTCAGGTACTCTCCAAAACCCCGGACATCCACTATGATTCCACCCGACACCAGACTTTCCGGCACTTCCTTTGTCAGAAGCCTGTAAACCGTTACACCGCGCCTGCCTTCAGACAATTCCGCAATTCTTATATGGTTGTCATTCAATACAATCGATAACAGCTTACCCATAAATGATCCTTTCCATTTGTTTTGCTGTCCCTGCGCGATGATAAACAGGTCAAATGACGAAAGTGATACTGATCCGATTGATGCTTTTCCGATCTTTCACCGTCAATTTATGAACTGCCCGATATACCACTGGATCAGCTCCTGCCCCCACATCATGGAAAACCAGATTCCCATGGACAAATAGGGGCCAAATGCCAGCATGCGTTCTTTTCTCTGTATCTTCATCAAAGCCAGATGAATCACAGAACCCAGAATACAGCCGCATGCAAAAGCCAGGATGACATTCTGCCACCCCAGCAGAAGACCGGCCGCCGCCATCAGCTTCACATCACCGCCTCCCATGGCCCTGCCCCTGCTCAGGAGCAGAATCAGAAGGAGCAGTCCGCTGACGCAGACAAACCCTATCCCATATGTAAGCCAGTCCTGCCGGTTAAACCAGAGGTTCACCAGACCGGCAATTCCAATCACAATATTGCATCCCATCGGTATTTCAAAGGTACGCCAGTCTATGACGCTTAATACCAGCAGGGATGAGGCGGCAATACAGTAGCAGAGCCCCGTTACTGTAAGACCGTTTTTATAAATCAATCCTACCCATAGCAGGCCATTAGCCAGTTCTATGAGGGGATATTGAACCGATATTTTCTCTCCGCATTTCCTGCACCGTCCACGCAGGAACAGCCAGCTGAATATGGGAATTAAATCATACCATGCCAGTTTGTAGCCGCAGTTCATGCAGTGGGAATTGGTGTGGACGACGTCCTCACCTTTGGGGATGCGGTAGATGCAGACGTTGAGGAAACTGCCGATGGTGATGGCGAAGAGGAAAATAATGAAAATGTACATATCATTGTTTATAACAAGAGCATTTACTTCCATATTACAACATTTCCATTTTTATATTCTAAAAAGATTCCGAAGCTATATTTTCATACTTTGTGTTTAAAAAATAATGCCCTTTGAATTATCAGCATTTGTTGGGAAATAATGAATTAAAATATTTATGTTCATCATATCTATATAATGTCTAGTTTTATCATCATTTTACCTTGCTGGAATTTTTCGATATACGTCGTAAACTGGGAAAATATCAATATAATTAACTCAAATAGAGAAAAAATATTTTCTTTCCATTCACCACAATGGATTTCCCTTTCCTTATATTTTAACCTTTCAATGTATAAAAATAAAATAATAATGCTCTATATTATCGCATATTTGTGCATTGAAACACCGCTTCTATTATTTCTCAAGATTTGCGAACCCTCATTTTTCAATACATTTCTATTTTTATATAGTTAATCTACACTTACATAATATTTATCAATGTTGTAGGAAACAGCATGCGTCTTACCGGCGCATGCTAATTCCCCACTCCTATATCTAATTACCCGATATAAAATAAAGCAACTAAACTTTCGATTCAAATACATTTATGCGTTAAGGGGTTGTTGTATATGGTGCTCCAACAACGTCAAGCCCCTTTATCGGCTTAGCATCCTTATCTCCAGCGTAAACAGTTATTGCTAATGTATCCGCAGTAGCAAGATCAGCTGCATCTCCAGCTGGTTTATATATGACCTGCACACAAACTACTGCATTTGCCCCTGCTTTTTTAGAAGTCAGCTTCACATTAGAAGAAGTTCCTAATAAATTTTTTATTTCCTTTGTATAATCGCACGCCGATGCATCTGCTAATAACGATTCAAACTTCATTCCCTTATCGATATCCTTCAGTTTACCGCTGTCACCTGATGTCTGAGCAACAAAATCTGTATAAGCTTTTTCATCTGCCAATGCCCCCTGCATAACAGTGTAAACTGTATCCAAAGTCTGCATATCTTTCGCTTCTCTCGACTTCTCAATATACTTCATAAACTGTGGTGCCAGCAACCCTGTCAAAATGATCAGAATCGCGATCGCAATGATCAGCTCGATCAACGAGAAACCTTTGTTATTCTTTTTCTTGTTCATACCAATTTCTCCTTCTTTCTCTAAGAATTTTTCTTAAACCTTTCATTTATATGTAACTGCGTCATGTCGGGCCCACGGCGGCAGTTAGATATCGCTTACCACTTCATTATACACCTTTCGACATTATTTGCACCAACTAATTTGCGCTGTTTGTAAATAATATACGTAAGGTCGCTTTACAAAATCACTCTCTTCCAGCCTCCCAGAGCCGGATTTTTCGGGGCCATTGAAACCCAATGAAAATCCCTCTCCTGCCATCCCGGCCCTACAGATTATCCACGCTACTGTACATAGTAAGCATCGGTGTGAACACAGCTGCAATAATAGCAATTACAATAAAGGCCATAAACACGATAACAAGCGGTTCCAATGCGGCCGCGGCCTGTTCAGTTGCGGCTGTTACCTCTTCCTCATAGTACTCCGCCACCTTGTCGAGCATATTGTCAAGGCCGCCTGTTTCCTCGCCGATTCCCACCATGTGATATACCATGGAAGGAAAGACACCGCTCTCTCGCAGCGGTACGGAGAGCTGGATTCCGCGGGCCACCTGTTCTCTGGCATCGCTGACCGCCAGGCGGTATACGGTATTGTCCATTGTTTTCGCCGTGATTTCCAGGGCGTCGATGATTGGCACGCCTGCACCGAGTAAGGTGCTTAGGTTTCTGGAAAACTGGGCGCAGGCCGTCTTCTTTTTCAGTTTTCCGACCAGCGGGATTCTGAGCACCAGATTGGAGTAGACATAATCGCCGGTCTCCGTGCCTCCGTATGCCCTCAGTCCCATGACCACGGCAAAAATGCCTATTATTATAATATACCAGTAACTAGTCACAAAATCACTCATTCCCACAACTGCCCTTGTAATCGCAGGCAGCTCGGCATCCATATCCGCAAACATCGCGGAGTACATTGGAACGATATAGACTAGCATGACGATAATGACAATCAGCGCCACTACCGACAGGATAATCGGGTAAATCATTGCTTTTTTAATGATATTATTGAGTTTTGCCGTCTTCTCATAGTGGGAGGCCATCCTCTCAAAGGACAGGGACAGTTTTCCCGCTTCCTCCCCGGCCTGAACCAGGTTGACGAACATCGGAGGAAATACTTTTTCGTGATGCCGCATGCTCCCGGCCAGTGTGTCTCCCTTTTCCACGGAGGCTCTGGTCTCACGGATTGCTTCTTTGAGCAGTTTGTTGACCGTCTGCTCCTCCAGCATCTCCATCGCACGCACAATGCTGATGCCGGATTCGGTCAGTGTGACGAACTGGCGGCAGAAGATACTCATATCCCTGGGTTTCACACCCGGATTTAAAAACGGCAGTTCAAATTCTTTATCCCAGATACTGGGAGGATCGATGGAAATTACGGTGTTTCCGTCGTTCTTTAAGACCGCAATTGCGTGGGGCCTGTCGGACGCCGTGATATTTCCTCTCTTTTCCTTCCCCGCCGGGGTGATAACGTGATAACGGTAATTCGCCATTCAGCGCCTCCTTAGTATAACAGGCGTTTTTCCATTGACGCCGGATCCACCGCGTAATCGACCAGCATCTTGCGGCTGATGATACCGGCGCGGTATTTTTCCAGGAGAGCGTCGTCCATCGTGATCATGCCGGCCTTGCGGTTTGTCTGGATAATGCTTGGAATCTGATACGTCTTACCATCCCGGATCAGGCTCCTGACCGCCGTATTCACATGCATGACTTCAAATACACCGGTTCTGCCGCTTCCGTCTGCTTTAGGCAGCAGCCTCTGGGAAATAACGGCCTCCATAACCATGGAGAGCTGCACCCTGATCTGGTCCTTCTGATCGGCTGGGAACACGTCGATAATTCGGTCTATCGTCGATGCCGCGCCGATGGTATGCAGGGTGGAAAATACGAGATGGCCCGTCTCAGCGGCCGTAATAGCCGTGCTGATTGTCTCCAGATCCCTCATCTCCCCTACCAGGATTACGTCCGGATCCTCCCTGAGGGCCGCACGCAGCGCCGCCGCATAACTTCTTGTATCCAGTCCGATCTCCCTCTGGTTCACCAGTGATTTACTGTGGCGGTACAGATACTCGATCGGATCTTCCAATGTAATAATGTGGTTTCTCCTGGTCTCGTTAATCCGCTGGATAATTGAGGCCAGGGTCGTGGATTTTCCGCTTCCCGTGGGGCCTGTTACGAGAACCAGCCCGCTGTTTTTCTGGTACAGATCGATGACGGACTGCGGAAGTCCCAGTGACTCCGGGGACGGAACCTCGGTGCTCACGAGACGGAATGCGGCCGCCGTGGTGCCTCTCTGGCGGAACGCATTGACACGGAAACGTCCGAGTGCCGGGATTCCAAAGGAGAAATCCACCTCCCCCTTTTCTTCAAATATATTCTTCTGCCTCTCCCCCATGATACTCTCGACAAGGGCCTGTGTGTCGTTCCCCATCAGTCTGGGATAACCCTCCATCGCAATCAGGGCGCCGTTGACACGGACCTGGGGAGGCACTCCTACCGTTATGTGAAGGTCAGAGGCTTCCAGTTTCTTCGCCTCGCCTAAAAGTTCTGTTAAATCCATCGGTTAGTCCTCCTCGCTGGCAATCTTCTTCATCTCGTCGATCGAGGTGACGCCCTCTTTTACAAGGCGCACCGCGCTTCCTCTCAGAGTAACCATTCCTTCCTGCTGTGCAATCTCTTTTATCTTCGACGACGGCTGCATCTTGGTGATCGCCCACCTCAGTTCCGGTGTGACAGGCATCATCTCATAGACGGCGGTTCTGCCGAAATATCCGGTCTGGCTGCAAAGCTGGCATCCCACCGGATCGTAAACCGTCAGCGGTTCATCTATGTCCACTCCCAGTTTCTCCTTCTCTTCCGGAGTTGCTTCCCTGCCTCTCTTGCAACGGCAGAGTTTTCTCACAAGACGCTGTGCCACAACACCCACCAGGGCGTCCGCAATCAGGTACGGTTCAATTCCCATATTCAACAGTCTGGCGATACTGGCCGATGTACTGTTGGTATGTAAAGTACTGGCCACAAGATGGCCGGTAATGGATGCCTGCACCGCGATTTCCGCAGTCTCGGGATCTCGTATTTCTCCTATCATGATGATATCAGGATCCTGACGGAGGATGGAGCGGAGCGCCGACGCAAATGTCATATCCGCCTTCGGGTTTACCTGTATCTGGTTGACGCCGTCGATGTTGGCCTCGACCGGGTCTTCTACCGTGACAATGTTCACGGTCTCATTGTTCAGCTCGCTGAGAGCCGTATACAGGGTTGTGGATTTACCGCTTCCCGTAGGCCCTGTTACAAGGATAATCCCGTGCGGATGCGCCAGCATCTGGTCAAAACGCCTCATATCCTCGTCGTTTAAGCCAAGCTGCTTTTTATCCCTAGTCAGGTTCTCCTTGTTGGTAAGACGCATTACAATCTTCTCACCGTAAACAGTGGGGAGCGAGGACACGCGGACATCGTACTCCACGTGGTCAATCTCCAGCGTGGTTCTGCCGTCCTGTGGTTTTCTCTTCTCTGAAATATCCATGCCAGATATGATCTTGAGCCTGGCAATGATGGCCGTATAAATCGAAAGATCGTAGCTCATGGCCTCCACCAGGTTTCCGTCGATTCTGAAACGGATCCTGATTCCTTCCCTCATCGGCTCAAAGTGGATATCACTGGCTCTCTGGCGCACGGCCTGCTCAATGATGGAACGCACCATCACTACAATCGGGGATGTGTCGGTCAGGGATGCCTCTCCTTTGGCCGCATCCCGGACTGTTTCGTCCCTTCCCTGCTCCTTCTTATACTGATCCGCGACCGCGATGACGGACTGACGGCCAAAATACCGGTCAATCTGAAATGCGATCTGGCTGCTGGTACTGAGAACGGGAATCACTTTAAAGTTGGTAATAATGGCAATGTCGTCGATCGCCATAAAATCCATGGGATCCGACATGGCGACGCGAAGCATATTGGGGTTGTCTTTGTCAAAACCGATGGGTATCAGATTGTATTTCTTCGCTATCGTCTCGTTGATTGTATAGACTGCGGACTCATCCAGTTTCATGTTACGCAGCTCCACATATTCAATGTGAAGCTGATCACAGAGTATCTTTACCATGGCAAGCTCCGAGACAAATCCCATACTGATCAGCGTCTCGCCCAGTTTCGTCCCGCGAAGCCGCTGTTCCTTCAGCGCCCGCATCAGTTGATCCTCTGTAATAAGACCTTTTTGAACTAATAAATCTCCAAGGCGAATTCTTTTATTTGTAGCCACGTTCATTTCCTCCGTCCTGCAGTGATGCTGCCCTCCCATTGGAGAGTTTTTTATTCGACAGGGCAGTCCAAAAAACATTCCAATAGAATAAAAAAACTTTACTTGTTATGCAAGTAAAGTCCGGTATCACGTCAGGCGCCTATGCCAATAAGTTTTAGACCTGTATTGTTCCATTTTTCACTGCCTGATCATATTTGATCTGTTGTATATAAAATACCATATTTCAGTTAAAAAGTCCACCGTTAAGCCCGTTAAATCGTAAACAAATCGTCATAAATATTCATTTTTTTGTCAGAATTTTCCATTGTTGTGAGTTCCTTACAAAGATCGGGTTTGTCCTTCGGATACGGACAGGGCGGCCAATGGATCCGGCCGCCCTGTCTCAGTCATTTCTATATCAACTTTATTTTGGAATGTCACTCTTCCTTTGCCCAGTGATAGGCACATTTTACCGCCTTATTCCAGCCGCGGACCCTGGTTTCCCGCTCCTCTTTGCCAATTCCCGGTTCGAAAATGCAGTCGATGGCCCAGTTTCTCATGACATCTTCCGTGCTCTCCCAGTAGCCTACCGCCAGCCCCGCCAGATAGGCGGCTCCCATGGCCGTTGTCTCCACGCACCGGGGACGTCTGACCGGAGCCTGAATGATGTCGGACTGCATCTGCATCAACAGATTATTGGCGCTGGCGCCTCCGTCCACCTTAAGGGAGGACAGCTCGATACCGGAATCCGCCTTCATGGCCTGAAGGACGTCATTCGTCTGGTAAGCCAGGGATTCCAGCGTCGCCCTGATAATATGATATTTGTTGACGCCGCGCGTAATTCCTACAATCGTGCCCCGCGCATACTGATCCCAGTGAGGGGCGCCCAGACCGGTGAATGCCGGAACCACATAGCAGCCGTTGGTATCTTTCACCTTGCCGGCCATATACTCCGAGTCGGCCGAGGAATCGATGAGCCTCATCTCGTCGCGCAGCCACTGGATCGCGGCGCCCGCCACGAAAATGGAACCCTCCAGGGCGTAATTCACCTTGCCGTCAATTCCCCAGGCAATGGTCGTAACAAGCCCGTTCTTTGAATAAACCGGCTGTTCCCCGGTATTCATCAGCATAAAACAGCCCGTTCCGTATGTATTTTTAGCCTCTCCCGGTTTGAAACACGTCTGTCCGAACAGGGCAGCCTGCTGATCTCCCGCGGCTCCCCCAATCGGGATTGGACCGCCGAAGAACTGGGGATCCGCCTCCCCGTAAACGAAACTGGACGGTTTTACCTCCGGAAGCATGCACTTTGGAATATTCAGTTCTGCCAGGATCTCATCATCCCACTGAAGCGTCCTGATATTGAAAAGCATGGTTCTCGACGCATTGGAATAATCGGTCACATGGACTTTGCCGCGTGTGAGTTTCCAGATCAGCCAGGTCTCCACGGTGCCGAAGAGCAGTTCTCCGCGCTCCGCCCTCTCCCTGGTTCCCTCCACGTTGTCCAGAATCCATTTGAGCTTGGTTCCGGAAAAATAGGCGTCGATGACAAGTCCCGTCTTCTGGCGGAAACTCTCCGTCAGTCCTTTTTCCTTCAGGGAATCACAGTATTCGGAGGTCCTGCGGCACTGCCATACGATGGCGTGATATACCGGCTCTCCCGTGTTCTTATCCCAGACGATCGTCGTCTCCCTCTGGTTTGTAATTCCGATGGCTGCGATGTCAGACGCCCCGGCCCCGATTTTTGACATGGCCTCTACCGCCACGCCGAGCTGTGTAGACCAGATTTCGTTCGCATCGTGCTCTACCCAGCCCGGTTTTGGAAAATACTGCCGGAACTCTTTCTGAGCCGAGCTGCATATCTCCCCTTTTTCGTTAAAAAGAATACATCTGTTGCTGGTTGTCCCTGCATCCAGCGCCATTATATAGCCTGCCATAAAATAATCCTCCCCGTATTTTTTTCCGGAGCGGCTGGACATTGGTCAGATAAACCAGGTCTTCTGATTGGTGGAAGAGATGGCCGTGGCCCCCGCTTCGATTGCCCCGATGATATCGGCTTTGTCCGCAATCAGCCCGCCTGCAATGACGGGACATGAAACGAGTTTTGACACTTTCGTGATGATCTTCGGCATCAGCCCCGGAAGAATCTCCACCACATCAGGCTGCACGGCATGGTACTGTTTCCTGATATTGTCAAACGCCATGGAATCAATGACGAAGAAACGGAACACCGTGACCAATCCCAGCTCCTTCGCACGCTTGACAATCGCCATCTTGGTGGAAATAATTCCATCCGCCATTGTCTCCTGTTTTATAAAGTCCACCGCCACTTCTTTGCCCGAAAGGCCCGCGACCAGATCAATATGTACCATCGCCAGCTTCCCGGCATCCTTTATCATCTTCACCATCTGGGGAATCCTGATCAGATCCCCATAGAGAATAAACACTATCTGACTTTCCGATTCAAGGCACTTCTTAAGCCCCTCATCATCCTTGACCGCCGCAATTACCGGACAATCGATTAGTATATCGTTAAATGCATTCCGCATCCCGTCTCCCCCGCCTTCTTTATCTTCTGCCAGCCCTGCCTCAAAGCCCGGCCCGGAAACCCTGTGTACCGTCAACTATTTAAAGAAAAGAGCACTGTGATCGGCAGTGTTCTGCACTGTCAATAACCGGCTCCTTTCCTCTGGTAATATTCAATTTCACTCTAGCATATCGCTATGGCTTTGTCAATAAAGAGACCAGACGGGTTATTATGGGTTTGGTTGAGGAATGAGAACGCCGCCGTTAGGTCGGGGTTCGGGATGGTGAGGGGGAGGTTGTGAGTCTTCAGTCCCGGTTTTCAGGTTGTCGCGAGTGGGGAATCCGGGCAGAAAAAGTTCCTTCGGGAAACGCTCGCACTCTTCGAAGTGCATAACGGTACTAACCTCGAAAAAACCTCGGTAAGTGCCGATGAACTTCAGGTTCCCTCCGGAATCTTTTTCTCCCTTCTTCCCCACGGGAAGGTTATGGGCCGGGACTGAAGACGCGAAGGTTTTCGCCATCCCGAACTTCGGCCTGCGGCCGCTGATTTGTTCTTATTCCTTCAAAGGGGGAGAGGGTATTGTCGCTACCACAACTACATAGCGGCCGCGACAATACCTCCCTCCGCACTTGACGAAAGAGACAATCAGCCCCTGAAGCCGGCGGACGGGGCAACACCTTCCCTGAGTCTTCAGTCCCGCCGACAACCTGCCCGGGGGAAGGAAGGAGAAGAGATTCCGAAGGGGACATTGGAGCCCGCCGGTGCTTAGACGGCGTTCTTTGACGTCTTAGCATCCGCTGTGCGCTCCGTAAGCGGAAGCGAGTCCCCGTAGGAATCTTTTCTCCTGGATTCCCCCTCACCACAACCTCTAAACCGGGACTGAAGACTCATACACAACCTCCCACTCCCCCGTCCGCCGTCTTACAGCGGCGTCCTCGCATCTCAACTAATTCCCCACTTAATAGAGCAGATTCGGAATAAACATCGTCAGTATCGGAACATAGGTAACGATCAGCAGAGCCACCAAAAGGGCAATGATAAACGGAATACATTCCTTCACAAACGTCGTCAGTTCACATCCCGTAATGGAACAGCAGGTGAACATCATCGAGCCGAACGGAGGCGTCAGTCCGCCAATCATAATGTTGACGATGCAGACAAGACCGAAGTGCACCAGGTCCACGCCCAGGCCCTTTACTACGGGCACGAGCAGGGGGGCCAGGATAATCAGCGCAGCGCCTCCCTCCAGGAACATGCCGAGGAACAGCAGCAGAACGTTGATAATCATCAGCATCACATATTTATTCTGCGTAATGCCGAGCAGCAGGCCGGTCAGCATCTGCGGAATGCGCTCCCAGCTCATATAGTAGCCGAACACGTTGGCCGCAACAATGATCAGGACAACCGTGCTGGTTCCCTCGATTGTCTCTCTGAGGACAATCGGAATGTGCGCCGGACGCAGATTCTTGTAAACCAGTGTTCCGATGATAATACAGTATAAAACGGCAACGGCTCCGGCCTCGGACGGTGTGAACAGACCGATACGAAGACCCAGGATGATACCGAACGGGAACAGAAGCGCCCAGATGGAATCAATGGCCTGATGCCAGATTTCTCCGCCCGACGCCCTCTTTTCGCGGCTCGGGGCATAATGTCTTTTCTTGGAAATGATATGTACCGTAATCATCAGGCAGATTGCCATGAAGATACCCGGCATATAGCCGGCCATGAAAATCTTACCTACCGAAACGCCCGCAATCAATGCATATACAATTAGGTTGATTCCCGGCGGAATAACCGGTGTGACGGCCGAGGACGCCGCTGTGATTGCGGCCGAGAATCCCTTGCTGTAACCTCTCTTCTCCATCTCCGGAACCAGCATCTTACACTGCATGGCGGCATCGGCATTGGCGGAACCGGATACGCCGCCCATCAGCATACTGAGCAGTACGTTGACCTGGGCAAGTCCTCCCGGAAGGTGGCCTGTCAGCACATCGGCAAAGCTCATCAGCTTGGTGCTGATTCCCGCGTAGTTCATAATGGAACCCGCCATAACGAAGAATGGAATCGCAAGCAATGGGAACGACTGTGTGCTGGTGATGAATTTTTGTAAAATCAGGTCGGTCGGTGAACCGGTATTCAGCACACCGAAGTAGAAAAGTGAAGATGCAAATAATGCATATGCGATCGGAATCCCTGAGAAGTACAGGATAAATACGATAAGAACCGGTAAAAATGCCATCTACGCTTCCCCCTTTCCAAATGTGCCTGTTTTTATAATCTGCTTGATATCGTCGATTAAATGCCCCACGGAGTAAACCGATGTCAGGGCGAAACCGACAATCAGGGCCGAGCTGACCCATGCGGACGATACCCCAAGTACCGCAGTCGGTTTTATATAAGACAAGCGTACAAACACTACGCTCAGATAAAAAAGATACCCGTTGGTAAACAGCAGAACAAGATCAACTAATATCCTTACAATATTCCTCATTGTATTCGGTAACTTATTGACAAGAATGTCAACCCCAATGTGCATTCCCCTTCTGTAGCCGGCTGCCGCTCCCAGGAAAACACACCATACAAAGCAGCTTGTTGTCACCTCTTCGGTCCAGTAAAGACCGGTTTTCATAAAATAACGTAAAAATACGTTTACAAGGACGAGACTTGTTGTGATAGTAATAAAGATGGAGGCCAATATCTCTTCAAAATGTCCCAGCAGAAACTTCACTGTTTTATTCATACCATTCTTCCTCTCTTTTCAGGAACGCGCGTCACCTCCCGCGCCGAACGCGGGCTCCTGTGTGGAAATGATGACGGAGGCAAAACGCACGCTGTGCGGGCTTTTCACCTGCAATCATCAAAAAAGGAGGGGCGCCAGGCCCCTCCCTGCGCTATTCCATTATTTTGGCATATTTGCAATTGATTCTCTGAATTTTTCGTAGAGACCCGGAGTAACGTCTTTCATATTCTCATAGATAGGCGCCACCGCTTCTGCAAATGCTGCACTGTCAACTTCGTTGAAGGAAATTCCCATCTCTGTTTCCAGTTTCTGTTTTGTCGCTTCTTCGCCTTCGGAGATGTTCTTAACCATTGTCTCCGCACCCTTTGTGAACTCATCCTGGATAATGGTCTGGTATTCTGCAGGAATCTTGTTCCATACGTCTACGCTGATGTACGCGCCGCAAACGCCTAAGAGATGTTTTGTAAGAGCCATGTTCTTGGCAACTTCGGCACTGCCGTTTGTTGCGTATGCGTCAATCGTTCCTTCCAGTCCGTCCACAACGCCCTGCTGAACAGCGGAGATTGTCTCGGAGAAAGCAAGCGGTGTTGCTGTTGCGCCCATGTGGTTTAAGGTATCAACATATAACTGGCTGCCTGGTGTACGGATCTTCATGCCCTTTAAGTCTTCCGGTTTTGTGATGACTTTGTTGGTCATAAGGCTTCTGAAACCAAAGATGTAGTCAAGGGAGAGGATCTTGATTCCTTTTTCCTCTGCTCTCTTGAACATATCCTGTACTTCCGGTGTTCCGAGAAGATATTCATACTCGTCGTAGGTATTAACTAACATCGGTCCTGCCAGGATGTTGAAATCAGGCACATAGTCGCCTAAGTAGGACGGATCCTCTACGGAGATGAAATCTGCGCCGCGGACTACCTGCTCAACGCCGTCTTTGTAAGTTGCAAGCTGGCCCTGAGGATAAGTCTGGATCTCGATCGCTCCGTTTGTCTTCTCAAGAATGCTTGCTGCGATGGAATCCATCGTCTTTGTCAGCTGCTCTTCCGGTGCAAATACATGGCTCAGTTTTAATACCAGATGGTAATCGTCTGCCGGAGCTGCTGCCTCCTGGCCGCCTTCCGCCTTCGGCGCCTGTGTCTCCGCCGGTTTCTTGGAGCCGCAGCCTGCTAAGGATACACAAAGCGCTGCCGCTAATGTGAGGCTCAGTACTTTCTTCATTTTTTTCATTTTTCTTCCTCCTTATATCTTAAGGGTTTGTCCCTCAAGTCTCTCTTAGTCCTGCATCTCTTTCCTGACTCTCGTCACGCGGTCCGGATAGTTGCCGATAACGGAATCCACGCCTCTTGCGATCATGGTCCTGATATCCTCTTCCTCGTTGACCGTCCATGTGTTGATTCTGATGCCCTGGCTCTTTACTTCCGCAATGATCTCTTCCGTCATGTTGTAAAAAATCGGATGCAGGCATTCCGCTCCGGTCTCCTTCGTGTAACGGCCCGCGTCAATCAGCCACGTCTCCGTCAAAAGCCCGCATACCAGTTCCGGACAGATTTCCTTCATTCTTCTGATACTGTAATGATTGAACGATGAAATAATAATCTTCTTCTCCAGTCCGAATTCGTGAATCAGATCGTAAACCTTCTTCTCAATTCCCGGATACTCGAAAATTCCTGTCTTCAGTTCAATGTTGGTTATAATAGGCGTGTCTTTTACCAGCTCAAAATATTCCCGGAGAGTGGGAACATGCTGTGGTTCGCACTGGCCTGCAAATCTGAAAGACATATCAAATTTCTTCAGCTCTTCATATGTATAGTCTCTTACATAGCCTGTCCCGTTTACACAGGTACGATCCAGCTTTTCGTCGTGAATAATCACGACCTCGCCGTCCTTTGTCAGATGGACGTCCATCTCGATTCCGTCACAGCCCTCTGTCTGCACAGCTTTTTCAAAAGCCAGCATTGTGTTTTCCGGATAATTTCCACTGAATCCTCTGTGGGCAAAATTCTTTACCATGATACCCTCCTGCAGCTTGCGCTCCTGTTTATTTTCTCTGCTTCGACAAATGCCGCAGACCGGACGTCTTATCTTTCTCCCCGGAAAATTCAGTTTCCGGGAAAAGAAAAAAGCGGTTCGACTAAAGCAGCTCACCTAAGTGAACTGATTCTAGTTTGCGCCGCTCTCCAACTCTCTGCTTTGTATTCATTTATCGAATTTATAGTGTAATCTTAACACTATCTCAACAAATAAGCAAGCATTTTTGTAGATATCATCCAGTATTTTTTAAAATCCCTGTCAATTTATGTAAATATTGACAAATAATTAACCATATTTATTTATTCTTTTTGTTCTGCTTTTTCTTCTTTTTGCGCTTCGGCGGTTTAACCTCTTTCTCTATGTCATAGTCATCCCGTTCATCCACGCCCTTGTTATATTCCCTCAGCTCTTCCAGCATACCATCGGCCAAATCGTCGTGTTCTTCGGCATCATCGCCGTCTTCCGAGTCGTCTTCTTCCGACTGGCAGCCACCGTCTTCCTGGTCGTCATCGCAGTCTCCGTCTTCCCCGTTCTCGGAATCACAGGAATTTTCCTCTGTGTCTTCCTCATCATCCCCGGCAGATTCACAGGTCTCTTCCTGCTCTTCACACTCAGAAACAGGTGTTTTTGACAGTTTTCCGTCAATTTTTTCACACATGGTATCATGCTCCGAAGCTGCGTCCTGCTCCTCCTCAGAGTTGTCAATATCCAGCGGAAGGCCTTTCACCTTTTCCAGGATGTCGACCGAGGCGTCAAACTCCATTTTTTCTTCCTTACAGCTCTCCTCTTTCTTAAAGGCAATACTTCCCGATAAGAACAGGGACGCCTTGGCGCTGACCGGGCCAACCATCTCATAGAGTACGGAGGACGAAAGGATGATGGTCAGCATCAGGTTTCCCGTATCCGGAGGCAGAAGCCTCTGTCCGAGAAATGCCAGACCAATCGCAACGCCTGCCTGCGGAATCAGGGCAAGCCCCATGTATTTACGGATTTCCCTGCTGGTTCCCATCACCATACAGCTGAAATACGTTCCCAGGTATTTTCCTACGATACGGATGATAAAATAGGCCACACCGATGGCTCCCACCGTGGACAGGGCCGTTACGTCCAGATTCATACCGGAAACGATAAAGAAGATGGACATGACGGGAGGCGTGAAGTTATTAATCTGACGGAACAGTTTCTTGTCCCTGGTCAGATTGATGTACGCCGCGCCGAACACCATGCAGGATAACAGCGGAGAAATGTTGGCCGCAGCACAGATGCCCGAAAGTCCGAGCAGCATGGCAATAGCCAGAATCAGCCTGTTGTCTCTGCTTCTGGCTGGGATCAGCAGACGGCTTAAGAAGTAGCCACAGAAGAACCCTAGTAAAATTGCGAGCAGATTCAGCAGGATTGGGATTAAAATGTCATTGATGGATAAGGCTCCCGAT
This sequence comes from [Clostridium] symbiosum, assembly GCA_036419695.1. Lineage (NCBI taxonomy): Bacteria > Bacillati > Bacillota > Clostridia > Lachnospirales > Lachnospiraceae > Otoolea > [Clostridium] symbiosum. The sequence continues at coordinate 823,376 of CP143946.1, read as the reverse complement.
GCATTTCCATTGGCAATGGCCGCCACCACACTGAATGCCAGAAGGCAGACGACGTCGTCCAGCGCCACAATCTGGAGCAGCGTATTGACAAATTCACCCTTGGCCTTATACTGGTTAATCGTCATCATCGTACTGGCCGGAGCCGTCGCCGTCGCAATCGCGCCGAGAATCAGGGCGAAATCCCAGTCCAGGCGGAAGACAAACTTTAATACCACCGTCACAAGCACGCCGGCCGTCAGGGCCTCACTGATTGTGATGACGATAATCTTTTTACCGGTCTTCATCAGCACTTCTTTTTTGAAGAATTTGCCGACTCCGAAGGCGATAAAGGCCAGGGCCAGATCGCTTACAAAACCCATGGAATCAATCATATGCTGCGGAATAAAATTCAGGCAGCAGGGGCCGATCAGTATACCCGCCAATATGTAACCGCTTACTTTGGGCAGGTTCAAGGTATTGGTCAGCCTTGTCATGATAAACCCTGCAAATAGTATAATAGAAAGTACAAGAAGCGCTTCCGTCTCCTGACTTAACTGACTTAAAAATTCCTGCATCTTAACTCCCCCTATTTATAGTCTATTGCAAAAAACCGAACTGATTCAACGCCTGCACAGTTTCTGCTCCGCGATACATTACCTGCCGAACATTACAGGAACTGTATCATTTCCCCCAGTGAATCAAAAATGGCATCCGGCATTACGGAAGATTTCTCCACATCCTCCAGCTTTGTCTCCCCGGTCAGGACCAGGAATCCCTTAGCGCCGTTGTTAACGCCGGTAGCCACATCCGTATAGATACGGTCTCCCACAAATGCCACCGCCTCTTTCTCTATTCCGGTATGGTCAAGAACCATATCCACCGTTTCTGCGAACGGTTTTCCGAGATATTTGGGCTGCACTCCCGTGGAAAGTGCAATAGCGGCGCACATGGCCCCGCAGTCCGGTATAAAACCGCCTTCCACCGGGCAGTTGATATCCAGATGGGTTGCCAGGAACACGGCCCCGTTCCTGATATAGGTGCATGCGCGTTCCAGCTTCTCATAGGTCAGCTCCGTGTCAAATCCAATCACCACCACATCGGGTGTTTTCTCTGCCCCGCTTCCCGTCCGGCCGTTCACAAGGTTGATTCCTGCCTTGGCAAAACTTTCTTCCAGCGCTTTTGTACCCATCAGATAAACGGTTTTTCCGCCATAGAATTCTTTCAGATAGCGGATTGTCACATCTCCCGATGTGACAATCTGATCTCTGGTGATATGGCAATCCATCTTCTCTAATTTATGAATATAATTCTCCGGCGACTTTGATGAGTTGTTTGTGAAAAACAGAAATTTCTTCCCTGCCGCTTCTACGGCATGTATAAACTCTAAAGCCCCGTCGAGTCTTCTGTCTCCCAGATAGAACGTGCCGTCCATATCAAGTACAAACAGCCTGATTTCCTTCAGTATGTCCCTGTTTCCGGTCATTTCCCGCTCCTCCCGTCTGTTCCTGATGATACAATATGTATGCTGCTGTTTAAACCGCCTCCACTGTCTTTGTGGCAATGACGGAAACGCCGGTTCCCGCACAGTCCTCAATGATAACGTCGCCCATATGAACCGGCGCCTTCATTCTGACCGCCCTGATTTCCTTCATGATATCGAAGATTTTCCCCTTCGGGATATCCTCTTTCGTTTTTACGGATGCTCTTGTGAGAGTTCCGCCTTCCACAACAACACTGGAAGTAACGATACGGGTCGGGTTCGTCACTTCCTTTTTGGCGTATGCCTCACCCTTTGCGCACGTATTCCCTGTTACGGTAATATTGTCTCCGTCTGTCGTAACAGTCACAGGGCAGCCCAAAGGACAGCCGATACAGATCAGATCTCTCTTTTCCATTACTCCACCTCCGTACAAATCACAATCTTCTCTAAATCAGGATAGTTTTTAAAGCTGTCTTTTTTCAGGATAACCTGCTCCATCTCTCCCGGGGCAAGGACTTTCTTCTTCCTCTTTGACACTCTCTCATCCCCGTAATATACGGATATGAAACGATCCTTGTATACGTCGGCCACGCGGAAACGCACTACCACCTGGTCATTCATATTCTGAATATCAAGCGTCTGCGGAACGGTATAGCGGACGCCGTTTACGGCTTCTAACTTTACTTCTTTTCCACGGCCCGGGGCAGTTCCGTTTTTCACATAGTCCGCAGCGTTCTTTCCCGCCAGGTTTGCTTCCTCGGAAACATAGTCCACCAGATCGTGTACGTGAAGGACATTGCCGCAGGCAAATACGCCCTCGGCCTCCGTCTGAAGGTGGTCATTGACATTCGGGCCGGAGGTAACCTGGTTCATCGAAACGCCTACGCCCTTTGTCAGCTCGTTCTCCGGAATCAGTCCTACGGAAAGGAGAAGCGTATCACAGGAATAGAATTCTTCCGTTCCCGGAACCGGCTTTCTGTTCTCGTCAACCTGGGCGATGGTAATTCCCGTCACTCTCTCTTTGCCGTGGATTTCTGTTACGGTATGGCTCAGTTTCAGCGGAATGCCGTAGTCGTCGAGACACTGTACAATATTTCTCTTAAGGCCGCCGGAGTAAGGCATCAGCTCTGCCACTACCTTTACCTTGGCGCCTTCTAACGTCATACGTCTTGCCATGATAAGTCCGATATCACCGGAACCCAGGATTACAACTTCCTTACCGACGCTGTAACCTTCGATGTTCATCAGTCTCTGTGCCGTACCTGCGGAGAAAATTCCGGCCGGGCGGTAACCCGGGATGTTGAGGGCTCCCCTCGGACGTTCGCGGCATCCCATTGCCAGGATGACGGCTCCGGCCTTGATTGTCGTAAGGCCTTCCTCTTTATTGATATAGGTCACTTCTTTTTCACTGTTGATATCGATTACCATGGTGTTCAGTCTGTAGGGAATCTTCTCTTCCATCACCATTTCAATATAACGGGCTGCATATTCAGGACCCGTCAGCTCTTCCTTGAATGTATGAAGGCCAAATCCGTTGTGGATACACTGGTTTAAAATACCGCCCAGCACATTGTCCCTCTCCAGAATCAGGATATCCGTAACGCCTGCTTTACGTGCTGAAACCGCTGCAGCGAGGCCCGCCGGACCCCCGCCTATAATTACAATATCATGATGCATCATCTTAAGCTCCTCCTATTTATCACCCTTTAACAATTCTGAACCGGCTCTGTTTTTGCAGATATCTTCCATTGATATGCCCCGTTCCTTCGCAAGGATCTCCATCGTCCTCGGTGTGCAGAATCCGGCCTGGCATCTTCCCATTCCGGCGCGCACCCTCCTCTTGATTCCGTCCAGGGATACGGCTCCGAGCGGCCTTCTGATGGCGTCGATAATCTCACCCTCACTGATATTCTCACAGCGGCAGATGATGGTACCGTATTCCGGATGCTCTTTGATAAGCTTTGCCCTCTCTTCCCGTGGAAGCTCCGCTGCCTTGATAAATCCTTTTCTCGTTGCCTTGAAATCTTCTTTTTTCTCAGCTCCAGCCGCCTCTGCAATCATTTCGGCCAGATATTTTCCAAGGGCCGGCGCACAGGAAAGTCCCGGGGACTCGATTCCCGCCGCATCGTAGAATCCCTTTGCATCCTCTGCTTCACCAATGATAAATTCATCGTTCACCTCATGGGCGCGAAGTCCAGCAAAGGAGGTGATTGTCTGTCTGAATGGAATATTTTTAACGCTTAAAACCGACTTTGAAACGGCCTCCGCCAGTCCCTCCGCCGTTGTAGCGGTAGCCTCTTTGTCATCCTGATCGATTGCCGTAGGCCCTACCAGCAGATTGCCGTGAACGGTCGGGGATACCAGGACGCCTTTTCCGTATTTGCCCGGTAGCTGGAAGATGGTATGGGACACATGATTTCCCGCCTCTTTGTCAAGCAGGCAGTAATCGCCTCTTCTGGGGATAATCTGAAGCTTCTTCTCACTTACCATGTTGTGGAATACGTCGGCGTAAACACCGGCTGCATTTACCACATATTTTGTTTCGATCTCACCGTCCGCCGTGATTATCCGGTAGCCGAAATCCGTTTTCTCAATCCGGACCACCTCGGTATTCATCCTGAATTCCACGCCGTTCTCATACGCATTCTCAGCCATCGCAATGGTCAGGCCGAAAGGACATACGATTCCGCCCGTAGGAGCATAGAGGGCGGCAACCACCGTCTCACTCACATTCGGTTCCTTAGCTCTCGCCTCGTCCCCTGTGATAATCGTAAGGTCCGGAACTCCGTTTTTCACGCCTCTCTCGTACAATGCTTCCAGGGACGGCATATCACTTTCGTCAAAGCAGAGCACCATGGAACCATTGCGTTTGAAATCGAATTGTAAATCCTTTGAAAGCTGCTCCATCATTTCATTTCCCTGCACATTCAGTTTCGCCTTCAGGGAACCGTTGGCCGCGTCATATCCCGCATGCACAATGGCGCTGTTGGCCTTGGAAGTGCCTGAACAAACGTCTTCCTCGCGTTCCAGCAGGCAGGTGTGGAGATTATACCTGGATAATTCTCTGGCAACGGAACAACCTGTCACGCCGCCACCGATTACAACTACATCATAGATACAACTGCTCATTCTTCTTCTCTCCTTTTACATTTGTTATGACGGCGCCGGGCGGATAACCCGGTTCGTCCACCGTCAACGGCAGCAAAAAGTATGTTTTACAGACTTTTTTACTGCCAATAAACAAAAAGAGTAAGGAAACAAAGCGTCCAAAGACACTTGATACCTTACTCTTATCTCTCATAGGCTTTTATTTATTTAACCTTATTTTAACCAATTTATGATTTAATGTCAATATTTATTTAGTTGGGATGTGAGGACGCAAGGACACCTCTGTAAAATGGCGGACGGGGCGGAGAGACGCATGGGTGAGCCTTCGGTCCCGGTTGAAAGGATATGGCAAGGTTGAATCCGGGAGAAAAAATCCCCGCGGGGACCCGCTCCCGCTTGTGAAATGCAAAGCGGATGCTAAATCAACCAGAACAGGCGGAATTTCTCCCGTATCCGAAGAAACGTAGTGGCCGCTCCAGTCCCCTTCCCACTTGAAGAAATAGAACAGTTCAGCCGCCGCAGGCCGGAGTTCGGGATGGCGAAAACCTACGCGTCTTCAGTCCCGGGCCATAACCTGCCTGTGGGGAATCCGGGAGAAAAAGATTCCGCAGGGAACCTGGGAGTTCATCGGCACTTACCGAGGTTTTTTCGAGGTTAGTGTCCGCTATGTACTCCAAAGAGCGCAAGCGTTTCCCGCAGGAACTTTTTCTGCCCGAATTCCCCACCCGCGACAACCTAAATCCCGGGGCTGAAGACTCATAATCCCCCTCTCACCATCCCGCCCCCCGACCGTCCCGGCGGCGTTCTCCTTCTTCAACTTATTTTTTCCCATTATAGATATGCCCAAGCCACATCGCCACGCCGACAAATACGCCGCCCAGGATATTCCCAATCGTGACCGGGATTAAATTCTTCACAATGAAATTCCCCCAGGTCAGCATGGACAGATCCAGGCCTGCTTCGGCCGCTTTTGCCGCGTAAGCCGGCACATGGGATGCGAAGATCCCGGCCGGGATATAGTACATATTGGCAACCGAGTGCTCAAATCCACAGATAACGAAGGAGGCGATTGGAAGGAAGGTTCCGAAAATTCTTCCGCATACATCCTTGGCCTGAAGGCTGCATAATACGGCAAAGCAGACAAGTACGTTGCAGAAGAAGGCTAAAACGACTGCATTGCCTGTCGGCAGTGAGGCCTTGGTGGCGGCCAGCTTCATCGTAAATACGGCGAGCCCGCCGCCGGAGTAATTCATCTGTCCGAAATATGCGCAGCCAAATGCTACGATAATGCTTCCGATGAAGTTTCCTATATAAACAAACAGCCAGTTTTTAAGCATCTTGGCCACTGTCGTTTCTTTTGCCAGGACGGAAATGCTGATCAGGCAGTTCCCGGTGAACAGCTCTCCTCCCATTAAAACAACGAGTGACAGTCCGGCCGGAAACAGAAGGCCGCAGATGATACGGGCTGTAGAAACGTCCGTAATTGTGTGGGCTGCCGTATTGGTGACGGCGGCTCCTAAAGCGATAAACATACCCGCCAGTATCCCCAATACCAGCATCCTGAAAATAGATAATTCCGATTTTTTCTTACCGGCGGCTGCAAAATTCATTACAACTTCCGGAGCAGTAAAAAGATTCATAATATTCCTCCCCTGTTCGGCAATAGAAAATCCCTGAATGGCTCTTAATATGCCTTCAATTATAAGAAATGACACCGCAGAAAAGAATTTCTGCGGCATCATTCATGTTACACTCTAATCTATACACTGCCTGTATCTGTACTTTTGAATGTACTCCCAGTCCTTAAAGAACTGATTCGGTTTTTAGAACAGACCGGAAATCTTTCCTGTCTCATCTACATCGATCTTCTCTGCAGCCGGAACTTTTGGAAGACCCGGAAGAGTCATGATGTCGCCTGTGAGGGCTACGATGAATCCGGCGCCTGCGGATACCTTCAGGTTACGTACGGTAATCTTGAATCCACGTGGTGCGCCTGTCAGTTTCTGGTCGTCGGAGAAGCTGAACTGTGTCTTAGCCATACAGATTGGCAGGTTGCCGAATCCAAGCTCGGTCAGTTTCTTTGCCTGTTTCTTTGCAGATGCAACCAGCTCTACGCCTTCGCCTCTGTAAATCTTTGTTACGATTGCATTTAATTTCTCTTCGATGGAGAGGTTCTCGTCGTAGCAGAACTCAAAGTTGTTCTCTGTCTCGCAAAGACGTACTACTTCTTTTGCCAGCTCCTCGCCGCCTTCGCCGCCCTTTGCCCATACTTCGGAAAGTGCTACGTTAACGCCCAGCTCCTTGCACTTGTCAGCGATAAGCTGTAATTCTGCCTCGGAGTCGAATGGGAAACGGTTGATAGCAACGACACAGGGAAGACCAAATACTTTTGTGATGTTCTCTACGTGCTGTAACAGGTTTGGAAGACCTTTCTCAAGTGCTTCCAGGTTCTCGTTGTTGAGCTCTGTCTTAGCAACTCCTCCGTGATGTTTCAGAGCGCGTACGGTAGCTACAACTACAACTGCGGACGGTCTGAGACCAGCCTTACGGCACTTGATATCAAGGAATTTCTCTGCACCAAGGTCAGCGCCGAAGCCTCCCTCTGTTACCGTGTAATCACCAAGCTTTAATGCCATCTTTGTAGCGATAACGGAGTTACAGCCATGAGCGATGTTAGCGAATGGTCCGCCATGGATAAAGGCAGGTGTATGCTCCAGAGTCTGAACCAGGTTTGGTTTCAGGGCATCTTTTAACAGGGCTGCTGCTGCGCCTGCTGCCTTTAAGTCGCCTGCTGTTACAGGCTCATCATCGTATGTATAGGCAATGATCATCTTTGAAAGACGCTCTTTTAAGTCTGTGATGTCGTTTGCAAGGCAGAGAACTGCCATGATCTCACTTGCAACGGTAATCTCATATCCGTCTTCACGTGTGAAGCCGTCTACTTTTCTTCCAAGTCCGTCAACGATGTTTCTTAACTGACGGTCGTTCATATCTACAACACGTTTCCATGTGATTCTCTTCGGATCAATGCGGAGTGCGTTGCCCTGGTAGATGTGGTTGTCAAGCATTGCTGCAATCAGGTTGTTTGCTGCGCCGATTGCGTGGAAATCGCCTGTGAAGTGCAGGTTGATGTCTTCCATCGGAACTACCTGAGCGTATCCGCCGCCTGCTGCTCCACCCTTAACGCCGAATACCGGTCCCAGGGACGGCTCACGAAGAGCTACGGTTACGTTCTTGCCAATTCTCTTTAAGCCGTCTGCAAGGCCTACGGTTGTCGTTGTCTTTCCTTCACCGGCTGGTGTTGGTGTGATAGCGGTAACGAGAATCAGTTTTCCGTCTTCTTTGTCTGTTTCTTTTAACAGGTTGTAGTCAACTTTTGCTTTGTAGTTTCCGTACTGCTCTAAGTATTTCTCGTCAATGCCTGCTGCTTTGGCGATCTCACGGATGTTTAACGGTGTTGACTCCTGTGCGATTTCGATATCTGTTTTCATGATATGTTCCCCTCCATCGATTTATTTTTTTATGTTTTGATTAATAAAGTTCAATAAAATTATTAATATAACTGATTGGAAAGTTCAGATGCTTTTAAAATCTTCTGCTCGTAAGCGATTGCCTGCTCTTCGAGGCTCTTTACCTTTGCAGACAGTTCAGCTACGAATGCTTCATCTTTAATGGAGCCCAGGTTAATCTTAACATTGAATAATGCTCCGATTACGGCTGTACGTGCCATCATTGCTGCTACAAGGCCGTCTGTTACTGCATTTGTATTTCCTCTGCTTACTACTGCTTCAGCGATTGGGAAAATCTTGTATGCAGTCTCTCCTACGGAAAGCGGAACCTGTGCTGCTGCTTTTAAGCCGTTCTGCATCGCTTCTCTTCTTGCTGCCTTTTCCTCGTCTGTGTCCTTAGGCATTCCGATAGCGTCCATGTAAAGGTTAAAAGATGTGCTGTCTTTCTGGATAGCTTCTACCAGCTCTTTTCTGATAGCGGCTCCGGCTGCTGCCAGTTCCTTCATCTCACCTTCTACTTCTGCATATTTTGCTTTTCCTACTGTCAGATTTGCAACCATCTCTGCAAGTGCTGCTGCAAGCGCTCCTGCAAGTGCGGATACGCTGCCGCCGCCTGGCGCCGGTGCGTCAGATGCTGTTACGTCTACAAAACCCTCAACTGTTAAATCTTTTAAATCTCCCATTGTGGTATATCTCCTCGCATTTATTCATACTTTCGTTGTACCGCCCCGGCTCAGAGCAGGGGCGGCGTCACTACAAAATCGTTCTTATCAGGCTGCGTCCCGGATTTGGATTATTCCTCTTCCAGTAAACGGTTCTCCATAACCTGTTTGTCAGCGTCGAATGTCATCGGGCCGAAGCTTGCAAGCTGTAAGTAGTACTCAGCACAGTCAATCAGAGCCTGCATTGGTACAAGACCTACTAATTCGCTCTCTAATACGGAAACGCCGTAGCGTTTTGCTTCCATCTTGATTGCTTCGAATGCACGGTAAACGGATGTCTTTGTGTAATCTGTCAGGTTCATGGAAACCTGTGCAAGGTTTCTGTCATCCAGCATGATACCGATAGCTTTTACATAACGGTAGCCGCCGCCGATGTGACGGATTCTCTTTGCGATCTGGTTTGCAATCTCAAGGTTTGGTGTGTCAAGGTTTACGTTAAATGCTACGAGCGGCATTCTTGCGCCAACTGCTGTAACACCTGCTGTAGGATGGATTGTTTCCGGTCCGAAGTCCGGTGCCCACAGTTCTTTGTCTTTCATCTTCTCAGCCATTCCCTCGAACTGTCCCTTACGAATCTTTGCAAGGTTTACTCTGTGAGGAGCTGAAGCGGAATCTTCATATAAGAAACACGGAATACCATATTTCTCAGCAACTGTCTTAGCTACTTCTTTTGCTACTGCATCTGCTTCTTCTACGGTTGTGTTACGGCAAGGAATGAATGGAACTACGTCAACTGCGCCCATTCTAGGATGCTGTCCTTCGTGTTTGGTCATATCAATTAACTCAACTGCTTTTCCAAAGGAAGCAACTACGGCGTCGCGCAGTTCATCCGGCTCACCGATAACAGTTACAACACATCTGTTGTGGTTCGGGTCTGTCTGGTAATCTAAGAGCTTAACTCCTTTTTTACCTCTGAAGCAGTCAACGATCTGCTCCACCTTCTGCAGGTCACGGCCCTCGCTGTAGTTCGGTACGCATTCAATCAGTTTGTTTCCCATGATAATGATCCTCCTCTGTTTTAATAGTGATAAATAATAGTGATAGTGATATATATAATGGTGATATATATTATAATGAATCTATTATAGCTTATTCTGTGTCATTCAGGATAAGCCTGAGATAATCTTAACTCTTTTATTACTGGAAGTGGACGGCCGCCACAACAGCCGCTACGGCCGTCTTTGCGGAACATGACCAGCTGGCCCCGCCGAAGTTTCCGGTCAGTTTCATCGTATCTCCGGTTTCCAGAAGGTACTCACTTCCGTTCTCCAGTGTAATGGCAAGTGTTCCTTTATAACAGTAAACCATAACTGCTTTGTACTCCGGCATCTCAAAAGTAAGGATACTGCGCAGGTCGCAGCCTTCCCCCTCTTCCATGCGCAGCGGAACCACATGTCCGGCGCACTGGCCTTTCCGTAACATTAGGTTGAAATCTATTACTTTGCCTTTGCTCACGGTCTCATCTTTACCGTCAAAGGCATGCGGTGTAAATTCCGGCAGGTCAATCCAGTTGTCGTTGTTATGTGAAAGACTGATGTCGCCCTTCAGTGTCATAATAATGCGGTCATAATCGGGAAGGCATGTGAAATCACTCTCTTCCAGTTCCACGGTAGCTGAACTCAGCCTCCACATGAAATCTCTGTCTGCATAAATGCTGCCTTCCGGTGCAATGGAAAGTTCGGTTGTCATTCCGCCGCTCCACTCCGTCGTCTTATAATCTTCTTTGTGTAACAATTCCGCCTGGTATTCTGCCATAGCCTTACCCCTCTCTCCTGTTTAACCCTTGTCTGTTTCTTTTTGTTCCTCTATCTTGGCGAACACATGCATCATCATCAATGACGCGAGCCGCAATGTAATTCCCGACGGGTCAAACATCGGATCCACCTCCACGAGGTCGGCTGCCACGATTTTTCCCATCTTTGCGATACCGTCTATGATGTCGCATTCCTGGTTATAAAAAAGTCCTCCGGGCAGCGGTGATGCAACTCCCGGTGCGATGGACATATCAAATCCATCAATATCTATCGTAAGAAAATAATTCTTTGCTTTTGGTATCTTTGCCAGAACGCCTTCTACGCCAATCTCCTCTGCCTCGCGTGCCGAGATGAGAACACTGCCGTATTTCCTGGCATCGTCAAAATCTGTTTTCCTGCTGCTTCCCATACCCCTTAAACCAATCTGTGCCATCGGTCCGATATGGTCCATCTCCGACATACGCCTCATCGGGCTTCCGTTGCCGGTTTTCAAAGGCCCGACATGGTCGGTCCAGTCGAGGTGGGCGTCAAACTGTATTACGCACACTTCCTCCCCCAGCTCCTCAAGTGCTTTTCCCACTGGAATAGAGATAGAGTGGTCGCCTCCCATAACAACGGGAACGGCTCCTTTTCTGATAATCTTCTTTACACTTTCCGTTACATTGGCGAAGGTGTAATTAAAATCGCTGTGTAGTACATCGACATCCCCACAGTCTACAATCTTTAAAGGCGATGCAAGTCTCTGCTTACCACTCTCAAAGTCATAGTACCCCGTCTTCCCGCGGCCATACTGGGTGGATGCTTCCCTGATTCTTCTCGGGGCCAGCCTCGCGCCGCTCATAAAACCTACCGCAAAGTCTACAGGTACCCCCAATACTGCTATATCCGCATCAAGTTCATCAAGGTCGGTACAAATCGGATATTTGCCAAAAGAACAGATACCCGTAATAGGTAAATTCAACGGCTCCATGAGACATATCTCCTCTTTTAATATTGTACGATAATTTTAACAATATTACACCGTTGTGTAAATATCTTTCCGTTTGCAAAACTATTCATTCTCTAAAATTCTTATTTCAATTTTGCCCAACCGCTTTACAGAAAGTCTTTACTTACCAATTTTTATCATGTATAATGAGACTTTAGGGGAACTATTTACAGAAAGGGGAAGAGGCATGGATAATACAGATATCAAGATCATTAATATTCTCCAGGATAACTGCAAAACTTCAACCCGTGAAATCGGACAGATGGTAGGACTGACCGCTCCGGCTGTAGCCGAAAGAATAAACCGTTTAAAAGATGCAGGGGTTATTGAAGGATTTCACGCGCAGATTAACGAAACTCTTTTGGGGAGTAATATTTCAGCGTACGCGCTTGTGAACGTCCCTCCGAAGGAATACGAACCGTTCTGCAGATTCTGCGAAAATGATCCTTCTATCGTTGAACATCATCATATAGTAGGCTTAAATAATGTACTGATTAAAATGCGCGTAGGCAATGCGCAGGAACTGGAGGTGCTCCTTGAGCAGATCCGCAAGTATGGTCTCTCCAACACCTCAATTTTACTTTCCACCTATTTCAGGCAGAAAGAATTTTCTCCGTTAAGCGGAATCAAGCTGGACTGATTTCACCGGGTACGAATCATATAACAAAAATTAAAATTTCAGGCCATGCAGGACAGTATAAGCTGTTTTGCGTGGCTTTTTTAAATCATGGGAAGGTGCTCCTATGACGTAAAAAGCCTCCGGGCAGGTCGCACTGCACAAAGATGCAATATGCTGCCACTGCACAGACACATTCTTCATAAAAATAAAAACGGCGGAAAGCCTGATGCGCTTTCCGCCTGATAATCAATATGTCTATGTATATCTTCTCTTCTATATCTTATTCCTTTATTAATCCAGGAACGATACCGCTTTACACGGCGTACGGTAATTGGACGATGTAATCGTGATACCGGTCGCAGGAGTGCTGGAATGGATTACCTGGCCTCCGCCTATGTACATGGCAACGTGGTTAATGTAATTACCGCTGGCATAAAACAGAAGATCTCCCGGCTGTACGCTGCTAACCGAAATCTCACGTCCTTTGGCCGCCTGATCCCTGGAGCTTCTTCCCGTTGTGATTCCAAAGTGGGCGTATACTCCCTGTGTAAATCCGGAACAGTCCGCGCCGTTTGTCAGGCTGGTTCCTCCGTAAACGTACGGGTTGCCCAGGAACTGTTTTGCATAAGCCACAACGGCAGACCTTGTCGCGGAAGTGACCTCGCTCGATCCGCCGCCAGGGCCTTTGGCTCCTGAATCCCCGCCTCCGGGTCCTTTATTGTTTGCGGCCTTCGTCGTCTCAGGCGCCTTGGCCTGCGCTTTGGTTGTTTCCGGCGCCTTAGTCGGGACGCTGTCCGGATTCGCTTCTATCGTTCCGTTGTAGGATGTCTCAGGCGCTTTCGTCGTCGGCTGTGCCTTGGTCGTCTGCTTCGCGGCTTCCGTTGTCTGCCTGGCAGCATCCTTCTTGGCATCCTCCATCTTCTTTATCGCGTCCTCCGCATCTTTCTTAAGCTTTGCGGCCTCGGCTGCTTTCTGCTGTTCCTCCTGGGTGGAGACTGCCTGGTTAAATTCTACCTTTACATCGATATAATCTTTAAAAACATAACCAACCAGGTCGTTATCAACGGATATCTTATAAAAATCCCCCTCTTCCCCGATTACTACGTATTCCGCATCCGGTGAAAGAAGATCGAGCGTCCTGCTGTCCAATCCGGGCTTCTCGCGCAGCCTCAGAGTGCCGGTGCTGGCAACGCGGGCCTTCTGCGTCCCCACCTGCCTGGCAATCGACTCCGCCTCCGAACCCGTTATAAAATACTGTGACTTAATATATCCTTTTACGCTGCCCGACTGGATCTGGTACCACTTTCCGCCTTCCCCATCCACGGTGGAAAGAATCGTGGCGGCACAGTTGTTATAGATTTTTCCCACCACGGCGCTTTTCGTGTTGGCCTCCGCCCTCACGTTGACATAATTGCTGACACGGGAAATCGCCACATTGTCATATGCTGACTTTGCTGTGGCTTTTACAACCGGTACCTCTCCGCCACGGGACGATGTGGCCGCCTGGGCCAGTTTCTCATCCGAGGAGAAGGCCTGGGCCAGCTCCTCCTCCGGGTTCAGGCTTCCGGCATAGTAATTATTAATCGCTACCGAAGCGCCCGCCACCGGGGAATCCGTCTCAAGATTCATTGCAGCTTCCGATGAAAACGCCATCCCGCTTGCAAAAAGCAGACAGGCAGACGACATCATCAGTATCTTCAAACCCTTTTTCATGTGAAACTTCCCCCTAAATCATGGTAAGATAACTTTGGGCGCTGGTAATACAGTTCGCTCCGTCAGCAGCTGCCGTTATAACCTGTCTGAGTGCTTTCGTCCTCACATCTCCGGCGGCATATACGCCCTCCACCGATGTCTTTCCATCCTCGCCGGCTACAATATATCCGTGCTGGTCCATCTCTACCTGTCCGGAATACTGTTCGCTGTCAGGCTCGATCCCCACGGCTATAAATACGCCGTCCACCTTCAGTTCGCTCTTCTCCCCGGTCTTTTTATTTCTGAGCATTAATGACTCTACTTTGTCTTCTCCTTCTATCTCATCCACTACCGTATCCCAGATAACTTCCACGTTATCCAAGGACAGCAGGCGGTTCTGCAGGCTCTTAGCGCCTCTCAGCTCGTCCCTTCTGTGGATCAGGTATACTTTACTGCACATCCTTGCAAGGAATATGGCATCCTCTATCGCCACATCGCCTCCGCCGATGACCGCCGTTACCTTATTTTTAAAGAACGCTCCATCACATGTTGCACAGTAGGAAACACCTGAGCCCGTCAGGATTTCTTCGCCCTTCGCGCCCAGTTTTCTATGATGGGCGCCCGTGGCGATAATCACGGTCCTGGCAAGATATGTGTCGTTCTCACAGACAATCTTCTTCACATCTCCGCCCAGCTCGGCTGCCATGACGGTGTCCTCTTTAAATTCGGCTCCCAGCTTGTCCGCATGTTCCCTCAGCTTCATTCCAAGGTCAAAACCGGAAATTCCCGGAAGTCCGGGATAATTGTCTACCTCGTATGTGTTGAGGATCTGTCCTCCGCTCATCATATTTCTCTCGATCACCACCGTGTCGAGCTCCGCCCTCTGCGCATAAACGGCGGCGCTTAATCCTGCCGGTCCTGAACCGATAATGATCAAATCATGGATTTTGTCCATCTGACCGTCCTCCAATCGTCCTGATATTTTAGTCTGATTTACTGTTTTCTTCAATTACTATATTGAATTTCTGCCGTATATTTTCTGGATTTTATCTGATAGCCAGGTATCTCCGGTCGGATTACCCTGATTTTTTACGTATTCCGAACTGCTCTTATCGTCCGTTTTCAGCCATTTTAGGATCATTTAGAATTGACTTTTAAGCTTACTTTTAAGTATACCACATCTTTCCAGCGTGGAACAGATATTTTATATGGAAACTTCTTACATTTTTTGTAATCTTGTCTGACCATAAAAGGGAATTGAATTGAGATGCGGGGACGCCCGTTTCTGTGCATCGCGCAGCGTATTACCGGGCACGGAGTGAACAGTAACATGTTCTCATTCTTCAACTCCCCTATCCGTTTTTATCATGACTTTTTCCCCAATCCGTGATAAAATAACCTTATCCCCAATGAGGAACTTACTGATACGATTCACAGTGAATATCCCACAGGGTATTCTATCAAAGGAGTTGATTTTATGCCAAGAAAAACTGTACTTGTCACTGGCGCTTCCCGCGGAATCGGAAAGGCCATCGCGATAAAATATGCCAAAAAGGGCTATAATGTGGTCATCACCTGCGTTCACCGGCGTGAGCAGCTTCTGCAGACCGAGATGGAGATCGAGGATTATAATGTGGAATGCCTGACCTGGGTAGGGGACGCCGGGGACTACGGCTCATGCGAAGAGCTGTTCCAGAAAATCAAAAAGCAGTTTGGAACCCTGGACGTCCTTGTCAATAACGCCGGCGTCTCCTATATCGGGCTGCTTCAGGACATGAAGCCGGAGGATTGGGATCTTATCGTCCGCACCAACCTGACCTCGGTATTTAACTGCTGCCGTCTGGCCGTTCCTATGATGATTCAGAAACAGCAGGGCAAGATCGTCAACATCTCATCCGTCTGGGGCGTCAGCGGTGCTTCCTGTGAAGTTGCCTATTCCGCCACCAAGGGCGGGGTCAACGCGTTTACAAAAGCGCTGGCCAAAGAACTGGCTCCCAGCAACATCCAGGTGAATGCCATCGCCTGCGGCGCCATCGATACGGAGATGAACCATTTCCTGCACAGGGAAGACCTGATGAACCTGATGGATGAGATACCGGCCGGACGTCTCGGTAAAGCCGAGGAGGTAGCGGATCTGGCCTACCATCTTGGATATAAGGAGTCTTATTTAACCGGGCAGATTATCGGACTGGACGGTGGATGGATTTAAACGGACTACCCGATCATTTTGAACCCGATTCGGTAGTTCTTAATCTACCGGGCTTATAACTAAAATATGGATTACCAGGCGCTGTTTTGTAACGAGTGTCTGCTGGTGGAACACGGGAGAAAAATATAACCCGTTCTATTAATGTCATTTATAAAGTTAATAAAATATATTAAAATCACAAATACCTCCGTTTCAGATATCGTTATCATATCAAAAAGCGGAGGTATTTTTATGGACTTTCAAAATTCTTTATCGGTACATTGACAATATTTCGCCTGAACTTTCGGCAATGACGACGGAACGGAAATGGCCGAAAGTTCAGCAGTTGGGAGACAAAGCCCTTGTCATAATGCATGATACAAATTTCAAACGCACAACCGGCGTGGTTCTGAACCGGTTGCCACCTTAGATGATGGGCTCTCCGAGGCCAAAGGACGTATCGGCCTGATAACGGATAACCCGCACGCACGCTTCTGTATTGCTCAGATCGGCAGGAATCTTTATACGGAAACATCGACAGAACTGCTATTTCCATAAAAACCGCCGTTTAAATATGTCCGCTACCATGTTTTCATATGTATCAGATGTTCGCATGGATTTCCCGGCGTAGTATATAATTCCCCATCCTCCAGTACGGTGATACTGCAGGAAACCGTTTCCGTCCCCGCCTGGGGATTGGAATGACGGCAAATTGCGTTGACCGGACTGTTTGTATGGTCCGACATGATGCGTATAAAATCCTGGAACCTCAGTTTTCCCGTTCTCTCCAAAAGCATTTCTCGGATACGCTCGTACCGCAGATAAGTGGATAAATAGCTCTCCCGCTCCGGGTTCTGCTCTACATGATCTCCCAGACAAAAATGGTTGGTCCTGTATAAAACCCCGCTTTCATCCGCCCATTCGCAAAGATAGCCGTCCCTTGTTGTTTCAATGAGTACCGCACTCTCCCGATCTGCAGCTATAATATTCAGGCCGTTCATCCTGGGATAGGTATCCAGGGCCTTCAGCACCTCCCCTGTGCTGCGGCATGATTGAAGCAGGTGATGCAGGTTAACAAAGATATGGCATTTGTCAATATCCTCCATCACTATCTCCGTCTTTGGAGACCAGAATCCGGTGGAGGTGATGGTCAGGCCGGCACTGTTCAAACCAATGGCCGGATAAGTAATAATACCGGCTCCGTTCACCTCGATAATAGAACTTCCATCCGGATATTTATACTCCACGGACACCTGGTGCACCGTCATTTCCATATCTCTGTTTTTAATCAGATAGGTTAAACTGTCCATTGTCGCATTTCCACGCGCCAACAGCATACTGCAGTCCTGGGAGAAGGAATTCTTCATAAAATATGTGGGCACATTGATCATCAGAATGTCTTCAAATGGAGTTCCTGCGCCGTCGGCAATTCCTTTCATCTCTTCCCACTGGTCGGGATACCGGCTTTTAAGGAATTCGGCATTCCGTTCCGTCATTTCCTGATATTTCTCCATATTCAGAGATTCTGTTTCCAAACTTGTTCTGATATTGTTGATATTCTCATGGATCAGGCTGCAAAAACATATTCCCTCCCGAAGACCTTGCTCATAAGGCGTTCCTGTGACCGTAATTTTCCGTAATTGCTCCACTCAAATTCCTCCTTTTTCTCTAGAGATACAGACCTGCTCCCGGACCAAACGGGAGTTCCAGGACAAACCAGATAACAAATAACGCCGTCATCACCAGGCCGGATGCAATACAGTAAGGTGTCATATTGGCAAACAGTGAGCCGAAACGCAGCCGTTTATCATATTTCTGCCCCAGCGCCAGCAACATACCGAAATAGGCGAAGGTAGGTGTAATCGGATTTGTACAGGCATCGCCGATACGGTATGCCATCTGCAGCATAGCTGGATTGTATCCTAACAGCATAAACATTGGAACGAAAATGGGAGCTATAACCGCATATTTTGTCGGAGCGCCTCCAACCGGGATGTTCAAGAGTGCAATAAAGATAATAAACAGTACCAGCACCAGCCAGATTGGCAGTCCCGACGCTTTCAGCACCTCTGCTCCCTTGATTGCCAGAATCAGCCCCAGGTTTGACCAGTCGAAGTAATTCATAAACTGCGCCATGAAAAAAATCATCGCTATGTAACTTCCCATTCCAGACATCGCATTAGCCAGTCCCTCGGCCAGGTCTGCGAAATTCTTAAACTTGCCGGTTCTGAATCCAAACACGGCTCCCGGTATTGCAAACATTAAAGCTATCAGGATTGACATGCCCTGCATCAGCGGAGCGGAAGAAGCAACCGCAGATCCCGTTTCCGGATCTCTCAGCACGCCGATTACCGTTAATACGGCAACAACTGCGAGGTATCCTACAAATACAATTCCAGCAGTCTTAAGAGCCTTCATTTCCTGTCCCGTTATCGCCTCATCTTCTTCTATCGTCCCCTCTTTCGCATATTCAGGACTGTATTTTCCCATTCTCGGTTCAACGATTTTGAGGGTGACATATAGTGATACGGGAACAAGTAAAACGGCCGCAGCTGATGAGAAGAACCAGTTACACGCCGCCGACAGATGGTAATTCTTATCCAGGAGATCGATCGCCGTCTGTGTGAAACTTAAGTTTACAATATCCATGGAAGTTACCAGGATATTAGCACAAAATGCACTGGCTGTCGTTGCATAGGCGGCAAACATACCGGCCAGAGGGTTTCGTCCCATACTCAGCCAAATCATTGCCCCCAGCGGCGGCAGTACCACCCAGCCTGCACCTCCCGCACAGTCTGCCAGGACACAGCAGATAAAAAATATAACCATGACTTTCAAGTTGGAACCTTTTGAATTCTCTACAGTCCCCTTAAGAGCCACTCTGAACAGACCCGACTGTTCGCACAGGCTCACGCCCATCATACAGACCAGAACCATACCGAGGGCGCTGACTCCGGTAAAATTCCCCTGTGCCGTCACCAGCATTTTGATAAAGCCCTTAACAGACAAAAGATTATATGCCTCAATCACCTCTCCTGTAACCGGATTCACCGCCGTGATACCAAGAGCAGAGAACGCAAATGAAAGCACAATTGTAATGCCCATTAGCCATAAAAACAACAAAGTCGGATGCGGAATTTTATTTCCTATGTACTCGACCTTTTCCAAAAAGCGTTCAAATAAAGACTTCCTTTCTTTTTCCATATCTTCCCCTCCATCTGAGCCGGCTTGACAATTACTTTATAAATTTATTATAGTAAGCCCCCCTTTCTCTGTCCAACAGACTTATTCGGGCGATTTGACAGCCATTTTCCTGTCATTTTTCCTTTAAAATCCAATTTCATATCATTGTCCGATTCCGGGCAGGGTGATATAATATCCTAAAAGCAGAGAAAGTATGAAAAAGGAGATAACGCCTGCAAAGAAACCCGGTAAGTCTGCGTCATTTCATGCCTGTGCACAAGTTCGTATAGAAAGGAGGAAACACCATGATTAATTTTCTGAATCTTAAATATTTTCTCGTCCTCTCAGAGGAGATGAACTTCCGGAAAGCAGCTCATAAGCTGTACATTACTCAGCAGTCCTTAAGCGGCCATATCCAGAAGCTGGAAGAATATTTTGGTGTGCCTCTGTTCAAGCGGGGAACGCCCCTGAGGCTAACACCGGCAGGTATCCATCTTAAGAACCGCGCTGCCGAACTGCTGGCCATGGAAAGCGATTTACAAAAGGAACTGATCGATATCAGCGGATTTATCGGCGGCTCCCTGACGATAGGCAGTACCCATGTCAGGACACAGGTGCTTCTTCCCTCCGTTCTGCGGGTCTTTAATGAAAAATATCCCAGTGTAGCCATCCGGCTTTTCGAGGGAAATACGGATGAGGTTGAAGGGGCTCTCCACAATGGAACCGTTGATGTCAGTATTGGTTTTCTTCCAAAGGACACTGCCCAAATCTCCAGCATTCCTCTTTACGAAGAACATTTTATGGTCATCATACCGAATGTCCTGATCCAGAAATTTTTTCCGGAGCACAGCGTACTTAGCACCGGCAAACCGGATGCTGCTTTCGTCAACCTGTGCCTGAATACCTGTCCATTTTTATCCATGACTCCTGATACAAAGCTGGCAGAGTACAGCCACGAATATTTTAAATACCATAATTTTGTTCCGCATCCCTTCCTTGAGACGAAGAATGTGGGAACGCTTTTATCCCTGTGTTCGGCCGGTCTCGGGGTTATCATCTGCCCGGAGACGTTTATCCGTTATTCTTTCTATGACTTCTCGCATCATCAGATTTATCTCATCGAGGAGCCCCACAGAAAAAACAGTATCGTTGTAAATTTCCGTGATGTAAAGTTCCGTTCTCCTACTATCGATGCGTTTGTCCAGACCACCAAGGAAGTCATCTATTAAAAACAGACATGATAATACAAAATAACGGAGGACTGTTTTTTTACAGCCTCCGCTTTTTGTTCCTGATAATCCGGTTTTCCCCGCCCGGGCGGGAGTCCAGTATTGATTTGCATACAATTACAATAAGAGTATATCACAGATTATTTTTTGATTTGTATGGTAATTTCTCCCATCTCTAGTCTGGTCAGCCTCTCATAGCCATTCTCCGTTATCAGTACCGTATCGGAATGGCGTACCCCTCCCCAGGACTCGTCCATCAGCCCGGGCTCCACCGTGATCACCATCCCCGGCTGAAGCGTGAGCTTGTTCCCCCTCTCGATTGATGGAAATTCATGGGCGGAGCAGCCAATCCCATGGCCGACACGGCCGGGAAGTATATTTCCAAATCCATACTCCGTATAAATCCGGGCAGCCGCACAATAGAGTTCTTCATAAACCGCTCCCGGCTTTAATATCTGAAAAATGCATTCTCTGGCTCTCAGCATTCCATCGTATGCTTTTTGTCTGAACGAATCGGGACGTCCAACCATAACCGTTCTTTCATTTTCAGCATGATACCCGTCTGTCTTCGCCCATGCCATGGGAAGAGTAAGATCTCCGTCATGTGGATGGTAATGTTTGGGACAGTCGCAGCCATAGGCAATATGCCCGTTCGACAGGCACCACACATGGAGACTGTCGATCATGCCTCCTTCCGATGTCCCGAATCCGCACACCTCCGCATCGGGTAACTTTTCATGCCACAGCCTTCTCATCGCATATTGCCCCTCGGTGGATGCCTCCGCCTCCGAATATCCCTGGCTGATGTATTCAATCGCAGTTTTCACTCCCATATCAACCAGTTGGGCCGACTTCCTGATACAACCGATTTCATATTCGTCCTTAATGACTTTCATCATACTTGTCATATACGATATGGAAATAATTTCGCTCGGCCGCAGCTTCACGGTTATTTCACGGTATAACTCTACATTGATGTGATCAAGCTCCATTCCGATTCTCATATTCTCCCGGCCGAGCAGTTCTCTGAACGCATCGGCCGGTTTTAAGGCCAATGAAACTTTATCTCCCCATTTTCCGTAAATCTCCACGCAGTCAAGCGCTCCTTCTTCCTTCGCGTGTTCCATTCGAAGTGCATGTACCAGCAGACAGGGCGCTCTGTCCGGGCAGACCACCACAAAGGCAGGATGGCTGTTGATAACCGGATTGAAATTGCTGAAATAAAAGACTGTCTCCGGTTTCTGGATAATCACCGCATCCAACCCCTGTTCAACCATCCTGTTTTTCAGACGTTCTATTCTTGCTTCCACATATTTTTTAACTGACATCATTTCTCCTGCCTCCTTTGCAGCAGTTCATTGGTTCCTTTGATAAGCCAATTATACTATCGGCCCTTTTTTATTTCCAAAAGTTATTCCAAGCAAAGGTAACAGGTAAATAGCTGTTAATTAAAAAAGCACCGCAAACCCTGTTTTCACAGATGGTCTGCGGTGCTTTTTTAATTAAATCTGCTGATTAGTTCTCTTTTGCAGCAGCTTTTGCTTCTTTGATCTTCTCTGTTAAGAAAGGAACAATCTTGTTCAGATCGCCTACTACGCCGTAGTCAGCTACATCAAAGATAGGAGCTGTCTCATCTTTGTTGATGGCAACAATGATATCGGACTCTTCCATACCTGCAAGATGCTGAATAGCGCCTGAGATACCGATTGCAAAGTAAACGTTAGGACGAACTGTCTTACCTGTCTGGCCTACCTGTAAATCTTTCGGTTTCCAGCCTGCATCTACAACTGCACGGGAGCAGCTTACTGTTCCGCCGATTGCTTCAGCAAGGTCTTCAAGGATCTTGAAGTTTTCCGGGCTTCCCATTCCACGTCCGCCGGATACGAGGATCTTAGCGTCCATGATATCTACAGTATCAGTTACAGCCTTAACGATGTCAAGGATTTCTACGTACTGGTTGTTTGGTGTAAATCCTGGGTTGAACTCTTCAACTACAGCTTTAGCGCCTTTTACCTTCGGAGCTTTCTTCATAACGCCTGGACGTACGGTTGCCATCTGAGGACGGAATTCCGGGCAGGCGATAGTAGCGATTGTGTTACCACCGAATGCAGGACGTGTCATCAGTAACTGATTATGTTTTGTCTCTCTTCCAGGAATCGGGTTCATTGGGAAGTCACCGATATCAAGCTGTGTACAGTCAGCTGTTAAACCTGTATGGATTCTTGCGCAAACACGAGGTCCAAGGTCACGGCCGATTGCTGTAGCACCAATTAAGAAGATTTCCGGTTTATATTTCTCGATTACAGATGCAAGAGCGTGTGTGTATGGCTCAGTTCTGTACTCTTTTAACTCAGGATCGTCAACAACGATTACTTTGTCGGCGCCGTATTCAGCCAGCTGATCTGCAAGGCCTTTTACATCGGAACCAACTAAAACAGCTGTTACTTCTGTGTTTAAGTCTTTTGCTAATTCTTTTCCTTTGCCAATCAGCTCGAATGCGATACCGCCGATTACGTTATCAACCTGCTGTGCAAAGACAAATACTCCCTTATATGCTTCTAAGTTCATCTTATTCACCACTCTTTTCTTTGATTTTTAAATAACGTGTTTTTCTGCCAGTTTGCTTACGATGTAATCTGCGGAAGCTGCCGGGTCTAAAGTTACATGCTCGCCGGCGCCCTTTCTGACTTTATCGGAAGCCTTAGCGATCTGAGTTGGAGAACCTTTTAAACCTAAGTTGGAATCTTCTACGTCTTTCAGGTCATTTCTTCCCCAAACAGTGATTTCTTTGCTGTAAGCATCGAAAATTCCGCCTGGAGTCATGTAACGCGGCTCATTTAATTCTGCAAGAGCTGTGAGTAAGCATGGTAACTGAGCTTTAACAACATGATATCTGTCGTCATACTGACGCTCAACAACGATATATTTGTCTTCGAGATTGATCTCTTTTATTTCCTGAGCATAGCTGATTACCGGGATTCCAAGATGCTCGGAGATCTGCGGTCCAACCTGTGCCGTATCACCATCGATAGCCTGACGGCCTGTGATGATTAAGTCATACTCCATATTGCGGATAGCGCCTGCAATTGTCTGGGATGTTGCCCATGTATCTGCGCCGCCTAATACTCTGTCTGTTACTAAAACGCCATTGTCTGCGCCCATAGCCATAGCCTCACGAAGAACTTCTTCAGCCTTTGGAAGACCCATCGTAACTACGGTAACTTCTGCGCCATACTGATCTTTTAAACGGAGGGCTGCTTCCAGACCAGCTTTGTCGTCTGGGTTCATGATTGTAAGCATTGCGCCTCTGTCAAGAGTACCATCAGGATTAAATTTAACTCCGCCTTTGGTATCCGGAACCTGTTTAATACAAACTACTATTTTCACGGTATGTTCACTCCTTATTCTTGTTTTTTTCTCATAATTGAGATACGTTAAAATCTATTGCCTGGAAATCTTATTTTAACAGGGAAGCAGAAATTACCATTCTCTGAACTTCAGATGTTCCTTCGTAGATCTCTGTAATCTTAGCATCACGCATCATACGCTCTACATCGTATTCTCTTGTGTAGCCGTAACCGCCGTGAAGCTGAACAGCCTTGGTTGTTACTTCCATAGCAACCTCTGCTGCGTATAATTTAGCCATAGCTGCTTCTACAGAATAAACTTTCTGTGTCTTCTTAGCCATAGCTGCTCTGTAAACAAGGAGCTGAGCCGCTTTAACTTTTGTAGCCATATCAGCTAACTGGAACTGTGTATTCTGGAACTGTCCGATGGAACGGCCGAACTGTTTTCTTTCCTGAACATATTCAACGGTTCTGTCGAGAGCGCCCTCTGCAAGGCCGAGTGCCTGAGCGGCAATACCGATACGTCCGCCATCCAGAGTATGCATAGCGATACCAAAGCCTTTACCCTGCTGTCCTAAGAGGTTCTCCTTCGGGATTCTGCAGTCTGTAAAGATCAGCTCATATGTTGCTGAACCACGGATACCCATCTTCTTCTCTTTCGTTCCGAAGGTAAATCCTGGAGTTCCTTTTTCTACGATAAATGCAGAGATTTCTTTTTTCTTTCTTCCTCTTGCATCTTCTTTAATACCTGTTACAGCGATGATTACATAGACATCAGCTTCCTTACCGTTTGTGATGAAGATTTTGGAACCGTTAAGTACCCACTCGTCACCATCTAAAACAGCTTTTGTCTGCTGCCCCTGTGCATCTGTACCAGCACCTGGCTCTGTTAAACCGAAAGCACCTAATTTCTCACCTTTTGCAAGGGGAACCAGGAATTTCTGTTTCTGCTCTTCAGTACCGTAGGTCTGGATTGGGTCACAGCAAAGAGAGGTATGTGCGGATACGATAACGCCTGTAGTACCGCAAACCTTTGAAAGCTCCTCAACACACATAGCGTATGTTAACGGATCGCAGCCCTGTCCGCCGTACTCCTTCGGAACCGGAATTCCCATGAAGCCCAGTTTCTGCATTTTCTCAACGGTGCCTGTCGGGAAATGTTCTGTCTCGTCAACTTCCTGTGCTAAAGGTTTTACTTCTTTTTCGGCGAAGTCATGGAATAACTTCCTCGCCATTTCATGCTCTTTACTTAATGTAAAATCCATGTCTATTCCTCCATCATTTTCTTATATAGCGCTTAAAGGCGGCTTAGGCACGCCTGATGCGGTTCAAATAATTCATTAATTGTACTTATAGAAGCCTTCGCCGGATTTCTGTCCTAACTTTCCGCCGCGGACCATCTTACGAAGGAGCTGGTGCGGACGATACTTCGGATCTCCGGATTCAGCCTGTAATACTTCCATGATGGCAAGTACTACGTCAAGGCCAATCAGATCTCCCAGGGCCAGCGGTCCCATCGGATGGCTTGCACCCAGCTTCATAGCTGTGTCGATGCCTTCTACAGTTGCTTCGCCCTCAGCATAAATGCCGATAGCTTCATTTATCATCGGAATCAGGATTCTGTTTACTACGAAACCTGCGGCTTCCTCTACCTGAACCGGGATCTTTCCGATTTCTTCTGAGATTGCTTTTACTTTGTCGACAGTCGCTTCCGGTGTGTTCAGTCCGGCGATTACCTCTACCAGCTTCATAACAGGAGCCGGGTTAAAGAAGTGCATACCTACTACCGGTCTGTCAAGTCCTGCGCCGATTGCCGTGATGGACAGAGAGGATGTGTTTGTTGCGAAGATACACTCCGGTTTGCAGATTGCAGCCAGTTCTCTGAAGGTCTGTTTTTTAATTTCCATATCCTCGATTGCTGCTTCAACTACCAGATCGCAGTCAGCGCAGATTGTCTTCACACCTGGGTGGATTTTGGCAAGGACTTTGTCAGCCGTTTCCTTATCCATCTTGCCTCTTGCAACACGTTTCTCAAATCCCTTTGCAATTCTCATTTTGCCGTTTGCGGCGAATTCTTCATTAATATCACATAAACATACTTCGTAACCATCTACCTGGGCAAAAGCCTGGGCAATACCGGAACCCATTGTTCCCGCACCAATAATACCAACTTTCATGACAAATCCTCCTGATTTTACACTGTTATTTGTTATTGAAATTTTCCACTTTCCGTTTCTCGAGAAACGCGGTCATGCCTTCTTTCTGATCCTCTGTCTCGAAGCAGTCGCCAAATGCCTTTTCCTCAATGACGATAGCCTGATCCATATCAACCTGAAGTCCTTCGTTCATCGCTTTCTTAGAATTTCTCACTGCAATAGGAGCATTCTTTGCGATGCCTGCCGCCAGCTTCTTTGCCGCCGGCATCAGTTCTTCCTGTGTATAAACCGCATTGACAAGTCCCAGTCTGTACGCCTCATCCGCCTTGATGTTCCGGGCGCCGTAAACCATCTCTTTCGCTTTTCCTACACCAATCAGACGGGCCAGTCTCTGAGTGCCGCCGAATCCCGGTGTGATTCCAAGGCCAACTTCCGGCTGTCCGAACATCGCATTGTCGGAACAGATGCGGATGTCACAGCTCATGGCAAGCTCATTGCCGCCGCCAAGCGCGAATCCGTTCACTGCCGCAATTACCGGAATCGGGAAGGTCTCGATCTTACGGAAAATATCATTGCCGAATTTGCCAAATGCTTCACCCTCAGCCTTTGTCATCGTGCTCATGGCAGCGATGTCAGCTCCGGCCACAAAGGATTTCTCCCCTGCGCCTGTCAGGATAATGGTTCTGATTCTGGAAAGATCCACTGCATCAAAAGCAGCTTCGATGTCCTTTAACACATCTTCATTTAACGCATTGAGTGCTTTGGGACGGTTGATGGTCATAATGCCAACGTATCCATCCTCTTCGTAATCAACAAACCCCATTGCCATCATCTCCTTACATAATTATGTAGTTAAACCAGAAACAGCCGGAGCGTGGAGGGGTTGTCCCCCTCCACAGATTCCGGTTATTTAAACTGCTTAGTCTCTCTCAACGATTGTGGCACATCCCATGCCGCCGCCGATACAAAGTGTTGCGAGACCTTTCTTAGCGTCCCGTTTCTGCATCTCGTATAACAATGTAGTAAGGATACGGCATCCGGAAGCTCCTACCGGATGTCCAATGGCGATAGCTCCGCCGTTTACGTTCAGGATGTCGGTGTTGAAGTGTAAATCACGGGCAACTGCGATGGACTGTGCAGCGAATGCCTCGTTTGCTTCGATCAGGTCGAAGTCCTCAACTTTCATGCCTGTTTTCTTGAGAACCTTGTTGGTAGCTGCTACAGGGCCGATACCCATGATAGTAGGATCAACGCCGCCAAGTGCGCCTGCAACCCAGGTAGCCATTGGTTTGATTCCCAGTTCTTTTGCTTTTTCTTCGCTCATAACAACTACTGCTGCTGCGCCGTCGTTGATAGAGGAAGCATTACCTGCCGTAACACGTCCGCCGTCTGGTTTAAATGCAGGACGAAGTTTAGCAAGTGTTTCTACTGTTGTACCTGCACGCGGGCCTTCGTCGGTATCAACAATGACAGTTTCTTTTTTCTTCTTGACTTCGATCGGAACGATCTCGTCTTTGAATCTGCCTGCTTCACGTGCTGCGCATGCCTTCTGCTGGCTGGCTGCTGCAAACTCGTCAAGCTCTTCTCTTGTAATGCCCCATTTGTCGCAGATATTCTCTGCGGTGATTCCCATGTGATAACCGTTGAAGGCATCCCACAGGGCGTCATTTACCATGGTGTCGATCATTGGAGCGTTGTTCATACGGTAGCCGTAACGTGCGTTCATTAACGCATATGGTGCTGCGGACATGTTCTCCGCGCCGCCTGCTACTACGATGTCAGCGTCACCTGCAACGATCATCTGTGCTGCTGCGTTTACACAATGTAAACCGGAGCCACATACAACGTTCATTGTCACTGCCGGAACTTCAATAGGAAGTCCTGCTTTGATAGACATCTGACGAGCCACGTTCTGACCAAGGCCGGCCTGGATTACACAGCCCATGTAAACGTGATCTACCTGTTCCGGTGCTACGCCAGCTCTCTTCAGTGCTTCTTTAATAACGACAGCACCCATTTCGGCTGCCGGCACTGTGCTGAGCTGACCGCCCATGGAACCTACGGCGGTACGGCATGCACTTGCTATTACGACTTTCTTTGACATATCAAATTTCCTCCTTAAAAAATGACTTGCCACGTAAATAAAACAATTGCATAGATTGATAGTAACTCTATCTTATCACTCTTGAAGTGTCCTGTCAAATAATTATCAATGAATTTATAAACTTTTTATAATGCTTTCTTAACACGGTTTTAGCGATGATTTTTTGCCGGTTTTTCAGCCCCTCTGGCAATTTTGCACAATTTTTTTAACATATTTTTTACTTTTCCCCCGGTTTCTTTTGCGTTATTACTAAATAGTAACACGACTATGTGAGATTTTGGACAGACCTTTTCTCCTGTTATTCACCATGATTTATAACTGTGATATTAATATATCAATAATCGGCCCTTTTTTAGGATTATAACGCGGACTTTCGGGCGCTCTGCGCCGGTACATCATCGTAACTATTCACAATAAACCGTTTTCCATATTATGCAATCTGTACATTGACGAAAGAGAAAAAAAAGATTATCATACATACAAGCTTTATCTAGCATGCTAACAATTAGCTTACCTTTAATAATTTCAGCATGCTTCAGACAGCCGCTGCGTCAGGGAGCCGAAAAGGGCCGTTCCTCCGGCCACACGTTACATTCCGTATAAGTTTAGTCATTACATGTACTACAAAAATATAACTGCTGCGTATTTAAAACAAGTGCTGGAAAGATAGTAAAAGTGAAAAGAATGTAATGTCTTCGGCTCCGCTTCTGATGCGGAGGCTCCCTTCTCTATAGAAAATCAGACTCCATTTTTGTTCAATTAGACGGAAAAAATTGGTTCTTAGAAATTTCATCCCCCATTTCCAAGGGTAATTTCCCCAAAAAACTAAAATATTTTTATCTATTTGTGCCAATTTTTTGCTTGCTCTTTGATTTATTTCAAATTATTAGCATGCTATATTTTTTATCCCAAACTATTCACATTCGTTTATAACTGTGATATACTCCTGATTATAAGAGCAGCGACGATGGCTCAGAAAAATTTTATTAACCAAATCATTCAAACTGGGAGGAACGGATCATGGAAGTAAAAACTTACAACAACTTATTGGTAGAAGTAGAAAATGGCATTGCAGTTGTCACAATCAACCGTCCTAAGTCTTTAAATGCACTGAACAGCGAAACGCTGGCAGAGTTGGGCGACATTGCCGCCGAGATTGAGAAGTCGAAAGAAGTGAAGGTGGTAATTTTGACGGGAGCCGGACAGAAAGCGTTTGTCGCAGGCGCCGACATTTCTGAAATGGTAGGCGCCACTCCCCAGGAAGGACGCGCCATGGCGCTTCTGGCAGCCGATACCTTTAAAAAATTTGAGAATATGCCACAGGTTACCATTGCAGCCGTCAACGGTTACGCCCTCGGCGGCGGGTGTGAAATCTCCATGTGCTGCGATATCAGGATTGCTGCGGAAAACGCTAAATTTGCCCAGCCGGAAGTTAACCTCGGAATTCTTCCCGGCTTCGGAGGCACACAGCGCCTTCCAAGACTGGTTGGCAAGGGACGCGCCAAGGAACTGATTTTTACAACCGACCAGATTGATGCCCAGGAGGCCTACCGCATCGGACTTGCCAATAAGGTGGTTCCTCAGGAAGAGCTTCTTAACTATTGTAAGGAAATGGCGAAGAAAATCATGTCCAAGGCCAGCTTTGGAGTTACCCTCGCAAAACAGGCCATCAACACGGGCATGGACACCGATTTGGACAGCGGCCTGAAACTGGAAGCCAATCTCTTTGGCCTGGCCTTCTCCACCCATGACAAAGCGGAGGGAATGCAGGCATTTCTGGAAAAGAGAAAAGCTGATCTGACGGATTTTTAAAATTACATAGGTAATACAGTTTGACCGGAGTTGGTGTAAAACCCGGCTCCGGTATTTTTTATATTTTTTTGCCCAAAATTATCTGATTTATTATCATTTATAGTTTTAAAAACTGTTTTTTATTTTAAAAATCTTCTTTTATCATACAACACTGTTTTATGATTCTCAAACCACAGGAGGTAATATATGAGCAAGGTATCTATTATAACAGCCGCCGAGGCAGCCGCAATGGTCACAGACCGCATGACTGTGACTACCAGCGGATTTGTGGCAAGTGATATGCCGGAGGCTCTGTCAAAGGCTCTGGAGCAGAGATTTCTGGAAACAGGCGCTCCAAAGGATCTGACCCTGTTTTACGCCGCCGCCCAGGGCAACAGGGATGGCAGCGGCGCCGACCACTTTGCCCATGAGGGTATGGTGAAACGCGTAATCGGCGGCCACTGGAATATGGTCCCGAACCTTGGCCGGATGGTCCTGGAAAACAAAATCGAGGGTTACAACCTTCCCCAGGGCACTCTTTCACAGCTGTTCCGCGATATTGCGGCGCACCGTATCGGCACCATCACCCACGTGGGCCTGAACACCTTTGCCGATCCAAGGATTGAGGGCGGAAAGCTGAACTCCATTACAACGGATGATTTGGTGGAGGTAGTCGAGATCCTCGGTGAGGAAAAGCTGCTTTATAAATCATTTCCTCTGGATATTGCCTTTATCCGCGGCACTTATTCCGACGAAAACGGCAACATAACGATGGAGCACGAGGTGGCGTCCCTTGAGTCCACATCCATTGCACAGGCTGTCCGTAACAGCGGAGGCAAAGTGATTGTGCAGGTGGAAAAGGTCGTAAAGAACGGCTGTCTTGACCCGAAGCTTGTCAAGATCCCTGGAATCTATGTGGATGCCGTTGTCGTATGTGAGGATGTGAAGGATCACGAACAGTGCGTCGGATGTGAATACGACGGAGCCATGACCGGCGATTTCAGCGTGCCGTTAAGCAGCCTGTCCTATCCTCCCCTGTCCGCAAAGAAAGTAATCGGCCGCAGGGCTGCCATGGAACTTAAAAATGATTCCGTCGTAAATCTGGGCATCGGGGTTCCCGAATATATTTCCATGGTTGCGAACGAGGAGGGAATCGGTGACTATATGACTCTGACCGTGGAGGCCGGCCCTGTCGGCGGAGTTCCCCAGGGAGGTCCGAAATTCGGCGGTTCCGTCAATCCCGAGGCAATTCTGGATCAGCCGTACCAGTTCGACTTCTATGACGGAGGCGGCGTAGACTATGCGTTCCTTGGTCTGGCCCAGGCCGATCGGTGCGGCAATATCAATGTCAGCAAGTTCGGTCCGAGAATAGCTGGCTGCGGAGGCTTTATCAA
Organism: [Clostridium] symbiosum; assembly: GCA_036419695.1. NCBI lineage: Bacteria > Bacillati > Bacillota > Clostridia > Lachnospirales > Lachnospiraceae > Otoolea > [Clostridium] symbiosum. The sequence continues at coordinate 792,133 of CP143946.1, read as the reverse complement.
CATCACCCAGAATGCAAAACGAGTATTCTTCTGCGGTACGTTTACCGCCGGCGGACTTAAAGTTGCCTTTGAAAACGGGGAACTTCAGATTCTTTCTGAAGGCAGGGAACAGAAATTCATCGAGCAGGTAGAGCAGATTACCTTCAGCGGCGATTATGCCAATAAGACGGGGCAGCCGGTGCTCTACATTACCGAGCGGGCCGTCTTCGAGCTAAGAAAAGACGGGGTCTATCTTCTCGAAGTAGCTCCCGGAATTGATATACAGACTCAGATTATCGATCAGATGGGATTCACTCCCAGGATGGATGGACAGCCAAAATTAATGGACGGCCGGATTTTCAGAAATGAGCTGATGGGACTGGCCAAATAGCAAAACTTATTGTCAGGGGGGCATAAATCTATGAATTTTCAGATATGGATTTTATTTATTGCTATCGTATTATTTGGGCTGCTGGCGTTTAAACAGGTCAGCGCCCTGGTTCTGGCTCCGATTATCACCATCTTTGTCGCGGTCTGCTCGGGCCTTCCGATTCTCGACAGCCTGCAGAACCAGTTCATGCCGGCTGCCGGAGATTACATTATCAAGTATTTCCTTATCTTTTTTGTGGGCGCTCTGTTCGGCTCCGTCTATCAGTTTACGGGAGCCGCAGAATCCATTGCAAGAGCCATCGTCAAGGTCAGCAAAGGAAAATATGCCGCTCCGATAATCATGTGCATCACCGGAATACTGACATTTGGCGGCGTCAGCGGCTTTGTTGTGTTCTTTGTCATCTATCCGATTGCCATCCAGTTATTTAAGGAAGCCAATCTGACGAGGAGGCTGCTGCCGGCCGCCATATCGGCGGGCTGCTGGACCTGGTCCATGAGTGGTCCCGGTTCTCCTTCCATCCAGAACTACATTGCCATGACCAACCTGGGAACTCCGGCCACGGCTGCTTTTGTGCCGTCGCTCATCACCACAGTCGCCATGTTCGCCCTGATTTTTGCCTGGCTGGAATACAGGGCCAGGAAATTCACAAAAAAAGGCCTGGTATTTAACGATGCCTCTCTCAAATACCAGCTCACGGACGAGGAACTGAGTACCGAGGAAAGCAGGGATCTGCCTCATTGGATCATTGCCTTCCTGCCGATTCTCATTATCCTGACCGTATTTAACCTTCTTAATTTCCCGGTGGAAACCGCGGTACTGGCCGGCATCGGCGCTTCCGTCCTTCTGATGTTCCGGAGGGTAGGCGGCCTGAACCGCTGGATCGAAGTGTTTAACAAGGGAGCCGCCGACTCGGGAGTCGCAATCCTGAACACGGCTATCGTCGTCGGATTCGGAGGCGTTGTGCAGAATACGCAGGGGTTTTCCGATCTTGTACTGACGCTTAAAAGTCTGCATATGCCGCCCCTCGTATTCGTTATGATCACCGTGGCGGTCTGCGCCGGAGCCTGCGGTTCCGCTTCCGGCGGAATGGGCGTCGCCTTCAACGCATTAAAAAGCACTTATATGGAAATGGGCATCAACTTCCAGTATGTCCACCGCATTGCCGCCATCGCTGCCGGAACTCTCGACACCCTGCCCCACCAGGGCGCGCAGATTACGCTTCTTGGCATCTGCAAGATGACGCACAAGGAAGCTTACTGGGATATTGCCGTCACCCAGATTATTATTCCGTTTATCGCCTGTGGTTTCTTCATCGTGCTGGCATCCCTCGGGCTTTGACAGTTCCGGCCGGACTCTGCAGTTGTTGTAAAATTACACAAAAAAATGTCCGATAATTTTACACTTTGTATATTGACCAACAGAGAAAAAAGAAGTATTATTTATGCAAGCTATTAATTAGCATGCTAGATATTTGTAAATTAAATTTCTCGCATGTAAAATATTAATCAAAACACACGGCGGTCCCGTCGCGGCCGCCCGAAAACAAACCAATCATTTATCCTAAGGAGGTAACACTATGAATTTCCAGTTAACAGAAGACCGATTAGCATTACAGCAGGCAGTAAGAGAATTTGCAGAGAAAGAACTGGCGCCGGGTGTCATTGAACGTGATGAGAAAAGTGAGTATCCGGTAGAGCTCTATAAGAAGATGGGCGAGATGGGCCTGATCGGACTTCCTTATGCGAAGGAATACGGCGGCTCAGGAAGAGATTATCTGGACTACGCCATTGCAGTAGAAGAAATTTCCAAGGTTGACGCATCCGTCGGCATCTCCTACTCCGTATCCACTTCCCTTTACGGCGGCAGTATTGCAAACGGCGGTTCCGAGGAGCAGAAGAGAGAATTCCTCCCGGAAGTTCTTTCAGGTAAGACATTTGGTTCCTTCGGACTGACCGAGCCGAACGCAGGCTCCGACGCGGGCGGCTGTGTTACAATTGCAGAAAAGAAGGGCGATAAATACGTATTAAACGGCCTGAAGTGCTTCAATACCAACGGACCTCTCTCCGACCACTTTGCAGTATATGCACTGACCCATCCGGAGCTTGGCAGCAAAGGCCTCTCCTGCTTCCATGTAAAGAAAGGCACACCCGGATTCTCGATCGGAAAAATTGAGAACAAGATGGGTATCCGCTCCGCACAGGTTTCCGAACTCGTTTTCGAAAACTGTGAGATTCCTGAGACTGCTCTCCTGGGCGAAGAGAAACAGGGCTTCAAGATTGCCATGAAGACACTGGACGGCGGCCGTATCGGCGTTGCCGCACAGGGCCTCGGACTCGCCGAAGGCGCGTTTGAAATCGCAAGAAAATATCTCATGACAAGAGAACAGTTTGGAAAACCACTTTACAGAAACCAGTACCTTGCTTTCAAGATGGCCGAACTGGAATGTGAAATCGAGCAGGCTAAATACATGCTCTACAAAGCCGCTCTCGACAAATCGGAAGGAAGATCCTATTCTATCCCAGCTGCCAAGGCAAAACTTGTCTGCACCAACGCCGCAATGCACGTTACAACAGAGGCAGTTCAGATGCTGGGCGGCAACGGCTTCATGAAAGAATACCACGTAGAGCGTATGATGAGGGATTCCAAGATCACTCAGATTTACGAGGGAACAAATGAAATCCAGAAACTTGTAATCAGCGGAAGTTTATTCAGATAAAAGTCTCTCATACGTCTTCTGTTACTGCTCACGGCATGGCTGTTTCACGGCTGTGCCGTAATGAGTCCGGATCTGTTTGACTTTGCATGCAAATTTTCTTATAATAGAAACAGTTCGAACAGAAAATATTTGTACAGAAAGGCGATGAACAAACAATTATGGAACTCAAAGAATGTATTAATTTTCTGCTCACCACTGCGCAGCATACGGTTTTCCAGTATCTGAGCCAGCGGCTGGCGCCTTATGACATCACCCCTTCCCAGTACGGCATATTAAACTGCCTGTGGATCGGCGGCGGCACCTGCCTTCCGCGTCAGATCGCAGAAATGCTCTGCCTGGAGACCTCCACTGTGTCAGGAATCCTGGACAGAATGCAGAAGAAGGATTTAATTGACCGTGTCATCAACCCGGATAACCGGCGTGAGATTCTCGTCATGATCACTCCCAAGGGCGAGGCCCTGAAGGAGCCGGTCCTCAAGATTATCGATGAGGTGAACGAGGAAGTCTTAAAGGATTTCAGTCCGAAGGAAACAGATTTTATTAGAAAATCGCTGCGGCAGATTGCGGAAAAAGCATTGTAGTCTTCATGACACAATGCTTTTTCTTAAATTAACAGCGAAAAATCCGCGATATGCGCTTTCCGTTGTTTCCCCGGAGGATTTTTTATGAATACGATTGCCATCATTCGCCAAACTGCCCCTGACACAGAGGCAAAACAGGATTACGCCGCAGTGGAGGCCGCCCTGCGTTTAAAAAAACAGGCCGGCGGCACGGTCACCGCCGTCTGCCTGGGAACGGAGCCAGGACTTTCCCTTCTCAGGGAGGCCGTCGCAATGGGATGTGACGGCGCTCTTCTGCTCCTTCTCCCTCCCGGCCTTCCTTCCACTCCCGAACCGTTACTGTATGCCCGGCTGCTCTGCGATAATCTCCGCTCCATGGAATTCGACGCCATTTTCACGAGCTGCTATAACGTGGATGGCGACACAATCCAAACCGGTTTCCTGCTGGCTTCATTTTTGGATCTCCCCCAGGCCGGGTATGCGGACGAAGCCGCCTATTCCGAAAAGGATGGTTTTACCGTAAAACGCCTGTTTGAAGACAGGTACCAGATGGTGAACCTTCCTTCCCCCTGTCTGATAAGCGCCCTTTTGCAGCCCGGAAAGCGTATCTATATGACGGCCGACGGCATTACCAGGGCCTACTCGATGGAGATTCCGGTGATCCCGGCAGACAAGGCGTTCCGCTCCGGCGATTCCTCCTGTCTCACACTTCTCCATTCAGATAAGAAAAAAGAGAGGCATCATGGAACCATCCTCACCGTTCCCACGGAGGAGGCCGTAACCGCCATTATGGACATCATGCACAAAAACAATATAATCTAGTAGAAAGGGATACGAAATGAACCATGATATTGTCATAATCGCGGAGCAGAGAGACGGAATTTTACAGAAAATCAGTCTGGAGCTGATCTGCGGAGCCAGAGAACTGGCAAAACAGACTGGCGGCAGGGTGATCGCCGTTATTGCCGGTTTTCGGCTTAAAGAAAGCGCAGAGAAACTGGCGGAGGAAGGCAGTGACGAGGTGTGGGTGATTGACGCTCCCTTTCTTGAAGAGTACAGGGCGAAACCCTATGCGGGGGCTGTGAGCCTGGCCATTAAAAAGGCAGAACCGGAAATTGTCCTCTTCGGCTCCACTATGATCGGGATAGAAATCGCCTCCGGCGCCGCAGCCAGGCTGAATACCGGCCTTGTCACCGACTGCACCGCCCTCTCCCTCTCACCGGAAAACGGCCTGCTGCTCATGACGCGCCCCAATACGGACGGCATTTCCATTGATACCTTTGTCTGCAGGGAAAAACGGCCGCAGATGGCCACGGTCAGGCCGGGCGTGCTTGCAAAAATGAGGATGGAGGCTGATGCACTTCCGGCAGATTTACCCTCTCCTGCTGTGAACCCGGCCGTTATCCGTTCCTTTCCCGTGGATTCCAGCAATATGGAAGACGGCGTCTCCGTCATTTCCACGGTCAAAGGCAGGGAACAGGAATCCGACATCACCCGGGCCAGGGTACTTGTCGCAGGAGGGCGCGGCATCGGCGGTCCTGAAGGATTTAAAACGCTCCGGACACTGGCTTCCCTCCTGGACGGCCAGATCGCCTGTTCCAGGGCATGTGTGGAGTCCGGCTGGATCGACGCCTCCCCTCAGGTGGGACAGACAGGAAAAACCGTGCGCCCCGAACTCTATCTGGCCTGCGGAATCTCGGGAGCATTCCAGCACGTGACGGGGATGGAGGCTTCCCGGCTGATTATTTCCATCAATAAGAATCCGGCCGCGCCGATTTTCGATATCTCTGATCTGGGAGTCGTCGGCAGCGTGGAAGTCCTGCTGCCAAAGCTCATCGATGCCCTGACGGAGTAGTTACTGTTCACTCCGTGCCCAGTAACACGCTGCGCGATGCACAGAAACGGCAAAAAACGCCGTTTCGCGCCGCAACCCTCGGGTTTTCTGTGACTTTCGCTGCGCTCCACTCACAAAAAACGCCTCGCGGAATACTACCTGTAAACAGTAACACGGAGTATCAGCGGGCATAAGCGCCAGGCCCATGAGCATTGACAAAAAATCCACAGAATGCTACACTTATTTCATCATTTTAAAAAGTTTAAGGATAAGGTGAACAGTATGGATTATAAGAAAATGTATGCAGAAAAACTGGTTTCCGCCGACGCGGCCGCTGCAGTGGTCAAGTCCGGTGACTGGGTTGACTATGGCTGGACGACCGGAACTCCGGTTGCCGTAGACGCCGCCCTGGCAAAACGTATGCCTGAGCTGACCAACGTCAATTTCAGAGGCGGAATCCTGATGTGGGTACCGGAGATTTTCAAAATCGAAAATCCGGCCGAGCATCTCACATGGAATTCCTGGCACATGAGCGGAATCGAGAGAAAGGCAATTGCTCAGGGATTTTCCTATTATGCTCCAATCCGCTATTCCGAGCTTCCAAGATACTACAGAGAATCCTCTACCAAACCGGACGTTGCCATCTTCCAGGTTGCCCCAATGGACGCACACGGATACTTTAACTTCGGACCGAACGCCTCCCATATGGCAGCCTGCTGCGAAACCTCCAAAGTCGTCATCGTGGAAGTGAATGAAAATATGCCGGTCTGCCTCGGTGGATTTGAAAACGGCGTGCATATCTCCCAGGTTGACATGGTTGTAGAGGGAAATAATCCTCCTATCGCCGAGATGGGCGCAGGCGGAGCCGCCACGGAAGTGGATGAGGCCGTTGCAAAACTGATCGTGGAGGAGATTCCGGACGGAGCCTGCCTCCAGCTTGGTATCGGCGGAATGCCGAATGCCGTAGGTTCCCTCATCGCCAAATCAGACTTAAAAGATCTGGGCGTTCACACCGAGATGTATGTTGACGCATTTGTGGATATTGCCGCCGCCGGTAAGATCACGGGCGCCCACAAGGGCATCGACAAGGGCCGCCAGGTTTACGCATTCGGCGCCGGTACGAAAAAACTTTACGACTACATTAATAACAATCCTGAATGTATGAGCGCACCGGTTGACTACACCAATGATATCCGCTCCATCTCCGCGCTGGATAACTTTATGTCCATCAACAATGCGGTAGACGTGGACCTCTTTGGACAGGTCAATGCGGAGTCGGCAGGCATTAAACATATCAGCGGCGCCGGCGGACAGCTTGACTTTGTACTGGGCGCTTACCTTTCCAAAGGCGGAAAGAGCTTTATCTGCTGTTCCTCCACCTTCAGCACAAGGGATGGCCAGTTAAAATCCAGAATTCTTCCGACCTTAAACCAGGGTTCCATCGTAACGGATACCCGTGCCAATATCCATTATCTCGTAACAGAGTACGGCAAGGTTAATTTAAAAGGTCTTTCCACCTGGCAGAAATGCGAGGCTATCATCTCCGTTGCACATCCACAGTTCAGAGATGAGCTGATTAAGGATGCCGAGAAGATGAATATCTGGAGACGCAGCAATAAGATTTGAAAAACGTAGAATTTGAGAAACATAAAGATTTGGACTCATAAAGAATGACAGAGCCGCCGTAGACCGGGAAGCATATTCCGTCTGCGGCGGCTCTGTCTGCCGTGTTTTAGAGCGGGAATGAAGTTTCATACACGTTCTAGTATTCACGCAGCACCAGTTCCGTTATTCCCTGGTTCATCCCGTGCTCCAGCCGCACCACCCGCGGTTCACGGCCGTAGGAATACTCCTCCCAGATCATATTCTTTATTCCGGTCCCTCCGTGGAACCCATGTATCAGGCGGATCCGGTAGACATTCCGGCCTGCCCGGTCAAGCTCGGCGTCGATCAGGCGTTTTGCCTCCTCAGCTCTCCGGCCGTGCAGATCCAGTTCTATGATTCCGCCGTTCATCTCTCTGCCCCTGTGGTCTCACGGATCAGGCGTTCAACCGCTTCGTCCGTGTAGGACAGGAGTTTCCCGAAATCCCAGGCTATCCGGTAACGGGCCTCCCCCGTATACCTGCCTTCCCTGATTAATTCTTCTTTCCGCTTTCTGAGGGACAGATAGCTGTCCAGATCTTCGTCATTCTTATAAAAGATATAGTGACTGGCTCCTCTGTTCATCTCCTCCGGAAAAAGATCCGTGACAAGAGAATCATTTTCTTCATACATCTTCGTACCATACTGAGCGCATATCTCACGGCACGCTTCTAAACACTCATCCCGCTCCTCCGGCGTCCGGCACGGGTGGCTCATGGCAATCTTCTTTACTCCCGCATTGACCATCTCGTTAAAACAGTCGATCACTCCCAACTGGTAGGAATATGCATCAATCTCTCTTTTGTTCATCCCTGCTCACCTCTCCTGGCAAATATTTTTCTGCCCTAAGTATAGCATGCACAAACTTGTTTTGTCACTACGCGGTTTTATACCTTGATACTCCTTAATAAATCTCATCACTTCAGCATCTGTACCAGCACCCCTCCAAGGGTCAGCATCAGCGCTCCGCATGATCGGGTCACAATCTGCGCAAAGGGGAGCAGTTCCATCCGCTTCGCGCTGCTCAAAACGGCTACGTTGCCCGAGCCGCCCATGTTGGTTGTGCACATACCGGCAGCAATGGCGGACTCCAGAGGATAAAATCCTATCTTTTTACCGACAAATGACGCGGTCAGCGTGATCGCCGCGACAACCAGCACCACCGTCAAAAGGTAGAACGGAGTGATCGTACTGAGAATGGTCTTCAAATCAATCAGCGTAGCCCCGATTCCCGTCAGGGCCGCCGCCGTCCAGCTGTGGATGGCAAACTGCCCCCACTCCCTCGCCGCATCCTCCAGCTGCTCCGACATAATTCCGGTTCCCTTCACCAAAACTACCGCGATAATCATCCAGGCATAGGTCGGAATAATGGGAATATAGCGGTGAAACAGCGCCCCCAGCTCATAAAACGCCAGGGAAATAATGAGGCCCGTGCATAGCAGGGCGAAAGTGGGTTTCATCGGCGGGCGGGGCGCCACCTCATGCCCGTCGTTGACAAGGCGCCCGTTTCCCGTCAGGTTCGGTTTCCGCTCTCCCAGGTTGTTGGCCAGGGCGCCGAACACGATGGCCACACAGTTTCCCAGCACGGTGGCCGGGGCGATACGGGTCAGTATCCCTCCCGCGTCCATCCCAAGCACGGACGAATACATCTCCGACAGGGGAACCGCCCCTGCCGTCATTCCTCCGCTTGTCATCGGAATACCGATAAAAAGGATTCCCTCCATAAAACTGTTTCCCATAAAAAGCCCGAGAAGACCGGACAGGCTCACTCCCACTGCCAGAGCTATCACTGCGGTCGGGAGCAGCTTTACGGTTGCCCTGATCAGAAGATCCCGGTCAATATTAAACAGGCTGCCGGTGATCAGCGCTGAAATATAAAACACCAGGAATCCCTCCTGGTTCACAAAGTTATCTATAATTGTATTCGTCTCCTCCGGGATCAGCCCCGCCGACTGAATCACGGCCGCGCCCAGAATGCAGATAACGGAACCTCCGAGATAAGTCCTGACTACAGGTACCGAATTGCCGATTGCATTCAGCCCTTCTCCCAGTACCATTAAAACTATCAGGCCTCCCACCAGGCCTTTTGGCAGGCAGCCTGCATACATGCAAACCGTGACCAGCGCGAATATCGCCAGATAAAGCGGAAGCGGAAAACCGGCTATTTTTACCCACGCTTTTTTACCAGTATCTCTTTCCATAACCATCACTCCTCCAATATCTTCTCTGCTCTAATCTTTTAATCATAGCATAGCAAATTCGGAATTTCTATGATTAATTGTAATTTTCATATTAATATTTCCATGATACCAGCTGCCGCTTTTTCTTTTCATAATATTGAAAAAAATATCAAAACCTCTTGATTTTTTCTCTCATAGCTCATATAATAGTTGAAGTTAGCAACGGTTATATTATGCAACATACTGATTATCATTATTTCGTATGTATACGATTCATTACTATTTTATTGCAGTTCGGCCCGGATCTATTTCATGTTACTGCACACGGAGTGAACAGTAAATGTTTCTCATTACTGCCGCCCAGTCCCTGGCTAAACTGTATCTTTTTGTTTTCCCGGGAGGTTTTTATGCAAATCAATATTGGTATTATACGCCGATGTGAACAGAGCTTTTTGAGGGACCGGCTGCGCACCTGCAACCTGAAGCCTGTAGACAGCGTTGTCCTGCTGGCCTTAAGCCGCCACGGACAGTGCAACCAGGACACCCTCTGCAGTATCGTCAATATCGACAAGGGCCGAATGGCAAGGGTGATGGAGCGTCTGGAAGAACGCAGCCTGATACGCCGTCTGGTTAACCCTGACAACAAACGTGAAAAGCTGATAGAAATGACGGAAGAAGGGGAAGAGATGCTGGAAGTCATTAATTCCTTTTCCAGAGAGTGGAATGAACGCTGTTTTGCAGGATTCACGGAAGATGAGAAGCAGGAGTACCAAAGCTATCTGGAACGGATTGCCAGAAATGCTCTTGCAGGAAAGGAGAATTTAGAAAATGATTAAAAATCTGACGGAAGGAAAACCGCTGAAACTGCTGTTTTTCTTTTCTCTTCCTATGCTGATGGGAAATCTATTTCAGCAGTTATACAACATGGTGGACTCCATCGTTGTCGGCAATTTTGTCGGAGCTGACGCTCTGGCCGCCGTCGGGGCGTCTTTCCCGGTTGTTTTTCTGGCTGTTGCCCTGGCCTCCGGGCTGTCTATGGGGTGTAACGTCGTTATCTCACAGCTCTTCGGAGCCGGTCGGGTGCGCGAGATGAAAACTACGATTTCCACCGCGCTGATCGGCCAGTTTGTCTTAAGCGCCGCCATTACCGTGATTGGAGAGATTATCTCACCCGGAATTTTAAGGCTATTAAAAACACCAGATAACATTATGGCGGACTCCCTGATTTACCTGCGCATTTATTTGGGAGGAGCCATTTTCCTCTTTATTTACAATACCTTAAACGGTATCTACAACGCTCTGGGAGACAGCAAGACGCCGCTGTATTTCCTGATGCTGTCGACCCTGACCAATATCGTACTGGATCTTTTATTTGTAATCAAGTTCCATATGGGCGTCGCCGGTGTGGCCTGGGCCACCCTGATTGCCCAGGGAATCTGTGCCGGTCTGTCGTTGGTCGTCATCATGGCGCGCCTTAAAAACCTGGAGGATGAACCGGGACACGAGAATGAGATGAAACGGCCGCTGTTCCATTTCTCCGCCGTGAAGCGGATTGCCAGGATCGGCGTTCCGTCCATGATTCAGCAATCCATCGTATCCATCAGCATGCTGATGATGCAGGGTCTGGTAAACTCCTACGGCTCCATCTTTATTGCCGGTTATACGGCCGCGACCAAGATCGACAGCCTTGCAATGATGCCCAACATGAACTTTTCAAACGCCATGTCCAGCTACACGGCCCAGAATATCGGCGCCGGGAAAATCGAGCGTGTCAAAGAAGGTTACAAGGCCAATATGTTCATGGTTGTCGTGTTCAGCGCCATTATCACACTGATTATCTTCCTGTTCGGCCCGAATCTCTTAAATATGTTCATGGATTCCAATGCCAACGTCGAGGCAATCAACTACGGTATGGATTATATGCACGTGGTATCTTCGTTCTACATATTAATGGGAATCATGTTTTCAAGCAATGGTCTTTTACGGGGTGCGGGCGATATGAAAACCTTTATGTTCAGCTCACTGGGCAACCTTTTCTCCCGTGTACTCCTGGCTTACTTCCTGGCCAACCGGATCGGCCCGGGGGCAATCTGGTGGTCTATCCCGATTGGATGGCTTGTCGGTTCCGTTATCTCCTTTACAAGATATAAGACAGGCGGATGGGCGAAAAAAGTTCTTGTGAAATAATATAAAAGAAAATGCCGTTCTGTCACTGGAATTCAGTGGCAGGGCGGCATTTTACTGTATCAATAGCCAGGCGGTTATACACAGGCTATAAAATCTTATTCTGTTTCTTTTCAATTCTGATTACAGAAGGTGGAATGAAACAACTACTCCCGCAAATACAATCGAAACCATCGTGGTCAGCTTAATCAGGATGTTGATGGCAGGACCTGAGGTATCTTTGAATGGGTCACCTACGGTATCGCCTACGACCGCTGCTTTGTGGCAGTCACTTCCCTTGCCGCCGTGGGCTCCGCTCTCGATGTATTTCTTTGCATTGTCCCAGGCTCCGCCCGAGTTAGCCATCATGATGGCAAGTACGAAACCTGTAACGGTATTTCCTGCAAGGAGTCCGGCCACGCCGTTTACTCCAAGGATAAGGCCGACTCCGACAGGTACGATAACCGCGATCAGCGCCGGTGCAATCATCAGGCTCTGCGCCGATTTTGTACACATATCTACGCAGGCCGCATAGTCGGGCTGCTCTTTTCCTTCCATCAGTCCGGGGATTGCCTTGAACTGGCGGCGCACTTCCACTACGATGGACTGCGCTGCCTTGCCTACGGCATCCATGGTAAGGGCCGCGAACAGGAACGGCAGCATACCGCCGATGAAAAGGCCAATCAGTACAGGCGGGTTGATGATATTCAGATCCATCTCGAAGTCGGGTGCAATCTGATGTACTTTGTCAATGTAAGAAGCAATCAGGGCCAGAGCCGTTAAGGCTGCGGAACCGATGGCAAAACCTTTACCGGTTGCCGCGGTCGTGTTGCCCAGGGAGTCAAGGGCATCCGTACGCTCCCTTACTTCGTGAGGCATATGTGTCATCTCGGCAATACCGCCCGCATTATCGGCGATTGGGCCGTAAGCGTCGGTTGCCAGTGTGATTCCCAGTGTGGACAGCATACCTACCGCGGAAACGCCTACTCCGTAAAGTCCCAGGTTGAAATCGGAAGCTCCGCCTGCACAGAAATAGCTGACCAGTACGGAAATGCCTACAATGACAACAGGAGCCACTGTGGAAAGCATTCCAAGAGAAAGTCCGCTGATAATGACGGTTGCGGAACCTGTCTCACTGGAAGCGGCCAGATCCTGTGTCGGTTTGTAAGTGTCGGATGTATAATACTCTGTCAGCGCGCCAATCAGGACACCGGCAACAAGTCCGGAAATGATAGCCGCGTATACGCCCATATTGTTCGGAAGCAGCACCTTCACTGCCACGAAAGAAGCGATAATGATTAAAACAGCACTGATATTCGTGCCTTTTCTCAGAGCCTGCAGAAGGTTCTTCTGGGATGCATCCTCTTTGGTGCTTACAAAGAAGGTGCCGATGATGGAGAAAATAACTCCCAGTGAAGCTAAGAGCATTGGAACCGCAACGCCCTTCACACCCAGTCCTGCCGCAACAGCCAGGGCGAACGTGGATAAAATGGAACCTACATAGGATTCGTAAAGATCGGCGCCCATACCGGCAACGTCGCCTACGTTGTCACCTACGTTATCTGCAATAACAGCCGGGTTACGCGGATCATCCTCCGGGATTCCCGCCTCCACCTTACCAACCAGATCGGCTCCTACGTCGGCCGCTTTTGTAAAGATACCGCCGCCTACACGGGCAAACAGCGCCATACTGGAGGCGCCCATACCGAATGTCAGCATGTTGGCGGTTACCTGGGCAATACGCTCCGCCTCAGGCAGTGAACCGAATACCAGGTTCAAAATCGTGTACCAGATGGTGATATCGAGAAGTCCAAGGCCTACAACGGTAAATCCCATAACAGAACCGGCGGAAAAGGCCACCTTCAGTCCTCTGTTCAGGCTGTGGGACGCTCCCTCTGCCGTACGGCAGTTCGCCATCGTGGCGGTGCGCATTCCGATAAATCCGGATAATCCCGAGAAAAATCCGCCTGTCAGGAACGCAAACGGCGTAAAGAAGCTGAGTAAACCGCTGAACGCCAAACCTAATAATATTACAAACATAACTGCAAAGAAAATACCGATACCCTTATACTGTCTCTTCAGATAAGCATTGGCACCTTCACGCACAGCAGTGGAAATCCGAATCATCTCGGAGCTTCCTTCCGGCTGTTTTTTCACTTTGGCAAACATCGATGCTGCGAACAAGAGCGCTGCCAGTGAACCAACCGCTACAAAATACATAGCATACATAATCTTTCCTCCCCTTGTCTTGGTATAAATTCATACCTTTTCATCCATTATATTGGCAGAATCCGGCAATTTCAATAACGCTTTACAGATACTTTACAAATTAATATTAAAATCCGTGTTACGCTTTATTTTTCCCGGAATTTTCTTTATATTTTCAAAATTCATAAATTAATATTGTCAAATCCTTGTCAATTTATTGTGAGTTCTTATAAATCGAAGCCGCCAGTCTTGTTTTCAGAGCCTTTTAAAAAGGGGAGAATGAAACCTGAACTAAAAACTTCTGATTCGGTCGGCGGCGTCCTCGCCGGTCTTCTCTATCTTCTTTATCGTGACGGTATACCCGGCCTTTTCACTGACCCGGACCTCCACGCTGTCCCCTTCCCGGTGGCCCTTAACGGCTTTTCCCAGAGGTGATTCGATACTGATCAGGCCCTTCAGGGAATTCCCTCTGATACTCGTCACAAGGCGGTAAACCTCCTCCTCGTCGTCATCCTCAAAATAAAGGGTGACCGTATCGTTTAAGCCCACCTTGTCGGGCCTCGACTTATCCGATACCACCCTTGCATTCTTAAGCATATTTTCCAGATAACGGATGCGGCTCTCATTCCGGTTCTTGTCCTTTTTGGCTGCATAATATTCAAAATTTTCACTGAGATCGCCCTGTGCCCTGGCCTCCTTTACGGCCTCGATCGCCTCTTTCCTGACCACCAGTTTTCTGTGATCTATCTCTTCCTGAATTTTTTTAACATCACTTTCCGTCAGTTGTTCCCGCATATCTATCACCTTTCCCCGAAAAAGCTATGCGGCTGTCTGCAGAAGCAGACAGCCGTATGATTGTATGATTGATTCTATTCCCGGTTTGAACCGGCTTTACAGGAGATGTCCCTTCTCCTTCATAACCGCAATTACCTGATCCACGTATTTTTCGCAGATTTCATCGGTCTGGGCTTCCACCATAACGCGGATCACCGGCTCGGTTCCGCTCTGGCGCAGCAGGATGCGTCCCGTATCCCCGAGAGCTTCCGCCACTTTCTCCACCTCTGCCTGGACATCGGCGTCATCCTGGGCCTCCGTTTTACTCTTAACCTTCACATTCTTAAGAACCTGAGGATAAATCTGAATCTCCGACGCCAGCTTGCCGAGCGTCTGTTTTTTCTCCAGAATTACTTCCATCACCTTGAGGGATGTAAGGATACCGTCGCCTGTCGTGGCATTCTTACTGAAAATAATGTGGCCGGACTGCTCACCGCCGAGGCAGTGGCCGTTCTGTGCCATATTCTCGTATACATACTTGTCGCCCACAGCCGTCTTCTCATAGCTGATTCCTTCTCTTTCAAAGGCTTTATATAGGCCGAAGTTAGACATAACCGTCGTCACAACCGTGTTGTTGACCAGGGTTCCCTGTTCCTTCATGTATTTGCCGCAGACGTACAGGATCTTGTCGCCGTCCACCACTTCGCCGTTCTCGTCCACGGCCAGGCAGCGGTCTGCGTCGCCGTCATAGGCAAAGCCCACATCCAGCTTATTGTCTTTCACAAACTTCTGGAGCTGCCCGATATGGGTAGAACCGCAGTTGGTATTAATATTGGTTCCGTCCGGATCATTGCTGATCACATGCGTCTCCGCACCGAGTGCATCGAATACATTCTTGGCAATGGAAAAGGCGCTTCCGTTGGCACAGTCCAGTCCGACCCTCATGTTCTTGAATGAACGTGTCGCAATGGAAATCAGATATCCGATATAACGGTTTCTACCCGCCGCAAAATCAATGGTGCGTCCGATGGAATCTCTCTTGGCAAGCGGAATTTCCCCGATTTTGCCGTCCAGATATTCTTCGATCCTGTCAATCACTTCTTCTTCCAGTTTCTCTCCGCGCTCGTTGATTACCTTGATTCCGTTGTCATAATATGGATTATGGCTGGCGGAAATCATAATGCCGCAGTTAAATTCTTCCGTACGGACCACATAAGAAACGCTGGGCGTGGTCGTCACGTGGAGCAGATAAACATCGGCTCCCGAGGCCGTAAGGCCTGCAACAAGAGAGTATTCAAACATGTAACTGCTTCTTCTCGTGTCTTTTCCGATCACAACGCGGCAACGGCTGTCGGCTGCCTTCTGTCCGTAATACCAGCCCAGAAAACGTCCTACTTTAAACGCATCTTCTACTGTCAGATTCACATTTGCTTCCCCGCGGAAGCCGTCGGTGCCAAAATATTTCCCCATCTGTGGATGTCCTCCTTGATTTGTCCCTTTATTGTCACAGAATTTCCTTCAGATACCGTTCCAGGGCATCCTGCCATGACGGCAGCCGTTCAAAGCCGTTCTGTTCCAGCTTATCCTTGCTGATACGGCTGTTCATCGGCCTCCTGGCCTGGTTCGGAAAACACCTGGTGTATTCTTTCGTATCCACAGGCGTCACCCTGACGTCCTCCATGCCCGCCTTTTTAAAGATCTCCACAGCAAATTCATACCAGCTGCAAAGCCCTTCGTTGGTGGCATGGTAACGGCCGTATTTGTCCGTCTCTATCATATCCACTAAAAGCCTTGCCAGATCATAGGTGTAGGTCGGAGAACCGATCTGATCATCCACGACCGAAACAGCTCCGTTCTCTTTGCCGAGCCGCAGCATGGTTTTAATAAAGTTCTTTCCGTTGACGCCGAATACCCAGGCGATACGGACGATAAAATACTTATCCAGAAGTTCCTCGATAGCCAGTTCTCCCTCATACTTGGACTGGCCGTATGCGTTCAGAGGCTCCCTTTCATCATCCGGCTCCCAGGGCCGTTCGCCCATCCCGTTAAACACGTAATCCGTGCTGATGTACATCATCTTTATGTCTAAATCGCGGCAGACCACGGCAATATTGCGCGTTCCCTCTGCGTTGACCTTCCTGCAGACTTCCATGTTCTGTTCCGCTGCATCTACTGCAGTATATGCAGCGCAGTGGATAACGGCATCTGGTCCCACTTCCGTAATTACGCGGCGGCAGGCTGCTGCGTCCGTGATATCCATCTCGTCCACGTCCACTCCGATTCCCTCAATCCCGCGTTTTGCCAGTTCGTTCATGACATCGTAACCCAACTGGCCTTTGACTCCCGTCACTAATACTTTCATCGCATTATCTCCCGGCTTCTTATAATCTGTCTCCATACATCTTATCGAAGTACTGGCTGTACTCACCGCTGATGATATGTTTCCACCAGTCCTCGTTTGCCAGATACCATTCGATAGTCTGCTTGATTCCCGTATCAAAGTTATACTTCGGTTTCCAGCCAAGCTCCGTCTCCATCTTGGTCGGGTCAATGGCATAGCGCAGGTCATGGCCCGGCCGGTCCTTGACGTAGCGGATTAAGCTCTCCGGCTTGTCAAGCGCCTTCAAAATCGTCTTCACCACTTCCAGGTTGGTCCTCTCATTATGGCCGCCGATGTTGTAAACCTCGCCCACACGTCCCTTGTGGATAATCAGGTCGATGGCCTCGCAGTGGTCGGAAACGTGGAGCCAGTCGCGCACGTTGGCGCCGTCTCCATATACCGGCAGTTCTTCATCGGCAAGGGCGCGGCTGATCATAAGCGGAATCAGTTTCTCCGGAAAATGATACGGGCCGTAGTTGTTGGAACATCTGGACACCGTCACAGGCAGTCCGTATGTCCTGTTATAGGCAAGCACAAAGAGATCCGCGCTGGCCTTGGAGGAAGAATATGGGCTTGATGTGTGAAGCGGCGTTTCCTCCGTAAAGAAGAGATCCGGGCGGTCGAGAGGCAGATCCCCGTAAACCTCATCCGTGGATACCTGATGGTAGCGCACTATTCCATATTCACGGCACGCATCCAAAAGTGTCGTCGTGCCGATGACATTGGTCCTGACAAAGGCCTCCGGATCGGTGATGGAACGGTCCACATGGCTTTCCGCCGCAAAGTTGACCACCATATCCGGTTTTTCTTTCTCAAATAACTCAAAGACAAACTTCCTGTCGGCGATGTCGCCCTTTACAAATTTATAATTCGGTTTATTCTCTACCGGTTTGAGCGTTTCCAGATTTCCCGCATAGGTAAGCAGATCCAGATTGATAATCTGATAATCGGGATATTTATTCACCATATGGTGTACAAAGTTGCCGCCGATGAATCCGGCGCCTCCTGTTACGATGATTTTCATAGTATATTCTCCTCAAATTTATTTTTAGGCCGCCATGCACGTTATTGGCATTCATGCTGCTGTTAAGCACGTTACCGTCATGCACATTACTGTCCTGCATGGTTTTGTCATGCATGTTTTCGTCCTGCATGTTTTCGTCCTGCCGTACGCTCTATCTGTCCTGAAGTTTGTCGACATATTTGCCGTCCAGAACATCTTTTAAGTATTTGCCGTACTGGTTTTTCTTATAAACCTCATATGCGGACATAACCTCATCCCGGCTGATCCAGCCGTTTAAGTACGCAATCTCCTCCAGGCAGGCAATCTTCCTGTGCTGGTGTGTCTCCACCGTCTTCACGAAGTTGGTGGCCTCCACAAGAGACTCATGGGTACCCGTATCCAGCCAGGTAAATCCCTGGCCCATCAGGATGACATCGAGATCGCCATTTTCCAGATAGATGCGGTTCAAATCGGTAATCTCCAGCTCGCCTCTGGCGGACGGCTTTAAGTTCTTCGCATACTCCACGACGCGGTTGTCGTAGAAATAGAGGCCTGTCACACAGTAATTGGACTTCGGTTTCTCGGGTTTCTCCTCGATCGATATGGCTTTGCCCGTCTCATCGAACTCCACAATACCAAATCGCTCCGGATCATCGACATAATATCCGAAAACAGTGGCCCCATTCTCCTTGGCGGATGCGGCGCGCAGGCGCTTTCTGAGTCCCTGGCCCTGGAAAATATTATCTCCCAGAATCATGGCGACGGAATCACCTCCGATAAATTCTTCTCCTATAATAAAGGCCTGGGCCAGCCCGTCGGGACTCGGCTGTACCGCATAACTTAAATTGATACCAAACTGATGGCCGTCGCCGAACAGTTCTTCAAACCTCGGTGTATCATCCGGTGTGGAAATAATCAGAATATCACGGATTCCAGCGTTCATCAGAACTGAAAGCGGGTAATAAATCATCGGTTTGTCATAGATAGGCAATAACTGTTTGGAAGTTACTTTTGTAAGCGGATACAGGCGTGTTCCTGAACCGCCTGCCAGAACGATACCTTTCATTGTCTTCTCCTCGTACTTTTTATTTTCTGCTTTTGTATCCATCCCGGAGCAGGGCGTCTTGCGGCGCGTCTCTCTGAAAATGGGCAGATCTCGGCACTATAGGTAATATAGCACAAAGGAAATGGGCTTGTAAACGGATAACATTTACAAAAAACTTAATATTTACCGCTGTTTTTCTCTGTCTGCGGCTTTTTGTCCCTTTTTCCTTTATTCCGCCCCTTCATTTTCCCGGACCGCGTATAGGATGGTGCGGGCGTCATTGAACTCATAGCTGCATGTGACAAAGGAATACAGACCCCCGATATCTCCCTCCGGCAGTTCACGGAAACTGCAGTTTTTTGTCATCTCATCCACATAGGCGTCAAATGACTCCCGGGAAGTGAACTGTGTCCTTCTCTTCTCTCCGTCTGCGTCGCCGTACACGGCTGCTATTGTTCTCAGGTGAAGCTCCGCCTCCGGCGTATAGAGAATCACCTCCCGGTTTTTCTTAAAAAATGCCTCCTCCTTGAATTTCACAAGCTGTGCGAACATCGTCTGGTTTTTCATGTGATGCCCATAAAGAATCGAATGCAGCCCCATAAAATCGGCATCGCTGTCCATATCCAGGAAAATAGCTCCGGATGCGCTGTTTCTTCCCTCGAAATCACGTTTCAGATATGTCTCATTGTCCCCTGTCTGCACGACCGGATAACTGATATCCGTTCCGGGTATCTCCACCCAGGCGACGACATCGGGATTCACCGCCCTGAGGCTTTCAAAATCCACGGGAGAATGATAGCGTTCCGACTCCCGGGGCGCTGTCTCTTCCTCCGTCTCCCGGCTGCTCTCCGCCGTAGTTTCCGCCTGGGTCTGCTGCGTTTCCTGAAGCGCCAGCCTCCGGATTTCCTCGTCCCTGTTTCTCTGCCGGATTCCCTCCATGATATGCCCCGCAATCAATACAGCGCAGACGGTGATGAGAATCAGAAGGAATGTGTCCATGATTTTCCAGGGGCGTCTTTTATCATGCGCTTTCTTTTTGTCCATGCCGGGCCGATCTTTGTTTCTGTCCGGCCTCTTTCCGTCTCTGTTTTTACTGCTTTTATCTCTTTGATTTTCCTCCATCCGGGCGACTCACCTCCATTCCTGGGCTTAATCCACTTGCCCTATATGGCCGTCGGGATCAAAAAAACGGACCACGCATTGTCCCATCGATGCTCGAATACTCAGATATTCTTATATAAGCCGTAATAATCCGACTCCATGTTCTCACTCACCTGCTTATGCCATCGGAAGGCGTCGTCCAGCGCCTTATTGTAAATAACCGGCCCCAGTGTTTCGAGGAAAAAGTCCATGATCTGCTGTTCCTCTATCATTCCAATTTCTTCTCCCCTTACATCCAGATAGAATGCCTTTATCTCCTCTGTAATTTTCTTTTTTTCCGCATCTGTCAGTGACAGAATCTGAACCGGTTTTCTTTTTGCCAAAGTATTTCTCCTTCCAAATTATTCTTCCGCCTTCTCCTCCAGCGGAATCCGGCCGTTCCTCTCCCTGTATTCGCTGGGAGTACAGCCGATTCGTTTTGTAAACATATTGGTAAAATGGGTCGGGTTATCATAACCGACGCGTTCCGAAATCTCCGTTATGGTCAGATCCGATTTCAGCAGGTACTCTGTTGCATAGGTAATCCGGCAGTGAATCAGGTAATTAATCGGAGACATATGATAGGCCTGGGTAAAAATCCGGCTCAGATGTGACGGACTGATATTAAAGTGGCTGGACAGCGATTCCAGGGTAATCTTCTGTTCCCTGTTGTCCTGGATGTAATTCAGGATATCACTCAGGGAATATTTCGACGCAATCCTCAGCGTCATGGTCTCATTGGTAAACAGAATCCGGGTAAGCTCCAGCAGCCCCAGGCATATGGACTGGAATGCTCCGTCCGCGATGCCGCCGTTGGCATGGTGGATATTAAAAAGCAGCTGCAATGTACTCTGAATATAGGGAAGACAGTTAAGACCCGATGTAACCGCCAGCCCCAGGCCGCGAAAGAACGTCTGGAATTCGCCATCCTCCGGCGTATTCTTAAACCGCAGGGTATAATACTGCATGCCAATATCGTCATCCGCCGTAAAACGGTGGGCGATGCCGGGCGGAATGATGATAACGGAACCGTTTTTCACGGGAAAGGACTGGTTATCAATCACAAGATGACCGCATCCGCTGGTGATAAACGCGATCTCATAAACATCTTTATGGTCGTGCCACGGGTATGTCCAAAGCGGCAGGTTATCAATATAGCACATATGGGTAATCTCTACAAACGGCTGCTGCCGGTAGGGATTATCCTTTTCTGATTTATAGTCGTAGATCCACATATGAACCCTCCTTCCCACTCCACCAATTATAACAAGAAGAAATTTTTTTGACAATAAAATTGGGAACCCTGTCGGGTGAAATAGAAAAATAATTCGGTAAATGAGAAGATAATTTGGTCAAAACATTCAGCTCCGGTTTTTATCCCCTTAAATCCGTATACAAAATGATAAGTTTCTTAAGCAAGATAGTAAGATCCTTTGTAGAATAATTCCAAATTCGACTATATAATGTGATCAGTTAAAAAAGACGGCTTTCGGAAGGGAACAGAAATCCCTCCTGAAGGAAAGGAGAAAAAATGTATTCTGCAACAAAGGAGGATGTGCTCCGCACAATTCCCGGAAGTGAGACAATCCCCAGGAGCACCGATTTAAGCGGGTTTTCCCGTTCTTATACTGACCTGCCGTATTCCAGCGGTTCTGCCGCACAGAAGCTCAACATCGTACTGCCGAATGAAGGAGAAGGGCCTTATCCGGTCATCATGTTCATCCACGGAGGAGGCTGGCTGACCGGTGATAAAAACCATGTCCAAACCCAGCAAATCTACCGGCTTTTGTATGCCGGATATGCAGTATGCTGCATCAATTACAGGCTCTCGGACGAAGCCAAATGGCCTCTTCCCCTGTATGACTGCAAAGCTGCCGTCCGTTTTCTGCGGGCCAACGCCGCAAAATATAATCTGGATACGGAACGGATTGGCGTAGCGGGCAATTCTGCCGGAGGCCATCTGGCCGCCATGATGGGTACGACAAACGGAAAGGCCCGGTATGAAGATTTGACGATGGGCTGCGCGGACTATTCCAGCAGTGTCCAGGCCGTCTTCATCTGGTTTGGTGTTTACGACTTTGTAAATTGGGCCGAAGACTGCATGAAAACGTATCCGGACCGCAGTTTTGACTATGAATCCGGCGCCGAGGCATTTATGTTCGGACACTCACTGAAAGAGCATCCTGAACGTCTTAAAGATGCCAGCCCCATCTGTCATCTGGACAGCCGGACGGTACCGTTTTATGTGGAACACGGAACGGGGGATCATGTGGTTCCTTACTGTCAGTGTGAAAGATTTTATCAGAAGTATACCGAACTTCTGGGGGACAGCCATATTTCCATCCGCCTTTTCGATGGTGCGGAGCACTCGGATCCCGCTTTCAAGACGGATGAAAATGTGTTCGAATTTGTTAAGTTTTTTGATCAATATGTGAGAAGGATTCCCGAGCGCGGGTATTTTCTGCTCGGTACGCCGGGGGACTGCGAGACGACCATATAGAATGGAAGGAGACAAGGGTTATGGAACAAAAGAAAGATTTTCTGGACGAACTGGCACAGAATCTGATGTTGATTATGATTGTCATTGCATCGGTCTGCACCCTGCTCAGCGTGGTGTTTCAGTTTATCTCGGAAGACATCAGGACATTATTTATGCAGTTTTCTTACTATGCTTACGGCTGGATGGTATTTCTGGCTTTGGGGCCTGCGGTGAAAAGAGCCGCCTTTATGCGGATCGACATGGTGGTCGGCCTGTATCCGGAGGGCATTAAAAACTTTCTGAAGATTTTCTGCGACGTGGTCCTGTTCATCATGATGATTTTAATGTGCTGGTTCAGCATTCAGAATCTGCTGAACGCCGTTTCCACCGGAGCCGTCAATGCTAAAACACCTGTACTTCCCCTGGCAGCGGCATATGCCGCCCCGGTTGTGGGCTACGCACTGGGAGCGGTCGCTTATATCGTACGGTTTACCCAGGCAAAGAAAGGAGGCGCTGAATTATGACAGCTATATTTCTGATACTTTTCTTCTGTGGATTAATCTTCGTAGGAATGCCCATTGCCGGATGCATCCTGGTATCGGCCGCCAGCATTCCGCTGTTCATGGGCGCCGCCTCGCCTCTTACGTGGACGCAGGTGGCCGGTGAGGCAATCAACGGCGCAGTCGCCAATAATGTCGGGCTGACCATTGTACTTTTCATGGTGGCCGGTGAATTTATGGCCAGAGGAAAACTGACCGATAAAATCTTTGATACTTTTTCCTATTTCTTCGGAAAGAAAAAAGGATTTATGCCCATTATCTCCATTGCAACCTGTATGTTTTATGGCGCTATCTCGGGCTCCGGCCCCGCCACAACTGCGGCTGTCGGCGCAATGTGTTACCCGATGCTGGTCGGCATGGGCTATGATAAATTCTTCAGCGCCAGCATTCTGGTGTCGGCCGGCTGTCTTGGAATGGTCATCCCTCCCAGCGTGCCGCTGACCGGAGCCGCCGGACTGGCCGGAGGGCTGGAACTGGTTCCCCTGTACCAGATCGCGGCCGTCGGCGGTGTCTGCGCCGGTCTCCTGCTGATTGGCTATGCCTATCTGCACTGCTGCCTGAAAAATGACGGCGATCAGGTGAAAATCAGCGCCGCCGTCGACAAGCTCCACGAACAGAGCTTTGGTTCTCTCTTTAAGGACAGTATCTGGGCGCTTTTGACTCCGGTCCTGATTCTGGGCACAATCTTCAGCGGCATTGCCGATACGGCCCAGGCCGCGGTTCTGAGTCTGGCTTATTCAATGATAGTGGCAATTTTTGTATACCATACAATCCGGGTGGAGGATGTCGTTCCGATTCTGAAGAAATGCGTAATGAATGCCGCTCCCCTCTGCTTCCTGATTGCCCTGTCCAATGTATTTTCAGCGGCCATGAGGGGGCTGGACATCCCGGCCAGCCTGGCGGGCGCACTGATAAGCTCCGGCGTTTCCAGCACGCTCCTGATTCTCCTGATTCTGGCGTGTATGCTGATTCTGGGCGCGTTCATGGACTGCGGCGCTGCGATGACAATCCTGGTCCCGCTGTTTGCACCGGTCATTATCAGCTTCGGGATGGATCCCTATACGGCCATCGTTGCAATTATCATGTGCCAGGCGGTCGGCCTCTGCAGCCCGCTCTGCGGCCTGTGTATCTTTGTCATGTGTCCAATTGTGGGCTGCACCATCGGTCAGTTGGGCAAATACGTCATCAAACTGAGCGCCCTGATTGTGTTTGTCTCCGTGGTGATGGTACTGATTCCATCTCTGTTCTCATGGGCTACTTCAGGAGCATTTATCCCGGCTCTGTGATGAAATTATAAACTCGGATCTGTTAAATACTCCCAACCAGGGAAACTCAATATGCCTCTCTTAAGCCGAAACTTAAGAGAGGCATATTTGTAAGGATAAAAGGGAACGCTGCCTTTTTAAATCAGTGGTTCCAGGCTCAATCAGCGGAGCCGGATCGTCTCGATTACCTGATTGTCTGCCGCGCTGACATCCATAAAATCTACCGTTCCATCCTTCCTCACCTCCGAAAACCGCCTGGGCCCACAGTAATAAGTGCTGGGAGCGTCTGGAGCCGGATCGGGATTCGCATATTTTTCTGACGGCTCTACCACATAGTTTCCATGAATGTCAATGATCCCCCACTGTCCGCCTTCCACGTCAAACATGGAAATGGTTCCGCCGTCCTCTGTGAAGGGACGGAGGCTGCCCCCGGCCAGGACAGAGGCGTAACCGTTGGAAAAATCGCTGACATACCCATATTCGCAAGGGATTGCAATGTCCCCGGACTGATCCATAAATCCCATCAGGCCCGTATTCATGTCCCGGACCGCCATCAGGCCGTCGCAGTAACATTTTCCATTTTCCAGATAGCGGTAACCTTCCCGCCGTCTCGTGAGTTTGAAATCCTCATTATAGAATGTGACTGTATACTTCTGGTCATCGGCGATCATATAGCCGTCCGGAACCTTTGTTACAATCTGATGTGTGGCGCCCTTATCGTAGCTGAGCACAGGATGATACAGATCATCAGACTTTGACACATGCACCGTTCCGTCATACTCAAAAATCAGGTAATCTCCGGCCGAGTAGAGCAGATTATCCCATCTGCGCACCCCCAGCGTCTTCCCTCCGTCCAGCCTTTCGAAACTGCGGGACTGGGAATTGTAATCAATGCTCCCGCAGCCATTCCCGTCCTTCACGGCTGTCCCCGCGGTCAAGGCGCTGGCCCACTTGTATCTCCCCTCCACAAGATCCGGAACTTTCTCGTATGATTTTCCGTCCTTTTCAAAAAATCTCTCAGAAGAGAGAGCCCCGTCGGTATATCCATCCTCCGAACCGCCCTGACTGCCCGTATCCTGTGCATGTTCACCGGCAGCGCCCGGTTCCGCATTATGATTTTCATTTTCTCCTGTACACTGAACCGCTGCCTGCTCCGTACTCTGGGATGCCTCCAATGCGGTACTCTGTGCCGCTGCCGGTTCTGATGAGGGCCGTGCCGTCCCCGGCTTCCCACATCCATATAAAACTGCCGCTGTTCCTGCAATCAGCAGAATATGATACATTCTGTGCATAATCTCCTCCTTATTGCAATCTATTCGCTATTTTTATTCCACACGGTTATGTGTTATTTCAATCCAATGTTCCGCTTTCTCTGATTATCTCATATGTGATTCTAAAAACCAATTAAGTTTTTATTACTGTTTCTACTTTTTCGTTCTCCGGCATGATAAAAGAAATACATCAAAATAAAACTATTGTATTCATGGTTGTGTCAAGGTAATAACAAATTACATCGGCAAATAGCCAGACAGAAAGTAAATATCAACATCTGGCCTGGGATATTCCTTCCCTAAAAGGAAAAAAGAATCCCCGAAGAGTTGCCGCTCTCCGGGGATTCGCTTGTTTTGCAATGCACATACTCTCTTTACTCTGCTGACATTATCATGCACCACTGCCTGACATATGTCAATACTATATAGTTTTTACGTTTCCTGTCATATATACCTCATTAATTATCTGACAATTCACTGCACCCACACTCCATCCCGGCTGCACCCAAAATAGAATTTACCGCCGCGCATCCGCGGCATTCTCACTTCACCGCTCTGTTCCGGGTAAAGGCGCACCAGGTGAATGCTGTTGTAATTTACGTATGCTACAAAGCTCAAATAATGTTCCTTTGTCATTTCATGCTCAAATGTGATATAAGATTCGCCGTCAATTTCCTCCAAATGGAGCCTGTGTATTCCGTCTGCTTTCTGCGGCGCCTGGGGCGCCAGCTTCCTTCCGCAGCAGGAAATCTCCGCTTCCCCTGTGGCTGTCAGTATATTGCCGCAGTCGGGGCAGATGTAAAATTTAATCCGTTTCATGTTTCCTCCGTCTTCACTGTTAGGGTCAAGCTGCCCCGTCAGTATCTTCTCAATGTTTACCCCCAGGGCTGCAGAAAGTTCTCCAAGCAGCGAAACATCAGGGCATCCCATACCTCGTTCCCATTTGGAAACAGCTTTGTCGCTTACCAGGATCATTTCAGCCAGCTGTTTCTGTGTATATCCTTTTTCCTTCCGCAAAGACGATATGAGCGTTCCCACTTTTTGATAGTCCACTTCTTTCTACCTCCTGTAAATCTGTACAAATTCAGTATAAACAAGAACGGCGGATCATTCAATCAACGCTCCGTAGAGTTTGAGCACCGCTTTACTGCACTGACAATCAGCATCATCGGGCGGCGCATCTCATCCCTCATACCCGGGACCGTATCAATCATGTGGGCTGGCGGCTGCGGCTCCACAATATTTTTAATTTCAAAACCGTTTGTGAGCAGGCCGTTCAGATAAGTTGTCAGGGTCTTATGGTACTTTACAACATCCTCACCCAGGAAATTAGCGGTTCTCTTTCCCTCATAATAATAATTATCTACCGGAAAATGGAGAATCTCCCCCTTCTCATCATAATACCAGTCCTGTGTCCCGTAAGCGGTAAAAACAGGATGCTCCACCGAGAACACAAAACTTCCGCCCGGCTTTAAAAAGGCCTGTACCTTCTTTGCCACGGCGTCAAACGATTCAATATAATGAAACGCCAGGGAACTTAACGCGATATCAAAGCTCTCTGCTGGAAAATCCATGTCCTCCATGGCCACGCACTGATATTCCACCTGAGGGTATTTCGTCTTCTCCCTGGCAACTTCCAGCATCTTTGTGGAAATATCAATCCCCACGGCCGAATCGGCTCCCTGCTCCATGGCGTAAATGCAGTGCCATCCGTATCCGCATCCAAGATCCAGCATGCGTTTTCCCTTGAAATCGGGAAGCAGCTCTTTTAAAGTCTCCCATTCGCCGGCGGCAGTCAGTCCTCCTTTGGAGCGGTCCATCTGGCTGTATTTCTCAAAAAATATGTCATTGTCGTATTTATTCTCTTTCATGGTTGTTCTCCTTTCTATATAAGGATTTAACTGAGGTGAGGAGGACGCGTCCGGAACGGACCATGTCCGGTGTGGTGAGGGGGCTGGCTGAGTCTTTTGTCCCCGATTGGAGGTTGTCGTGAGGGGGGAATCCGGCCGGAATGAATTGTTACGGGGACCGCTCGCGCTTTTTGGAGTGCGCAGCGGTGCCAGGCTCGAAAAGACCTCGCCAGGCACCGGCGGACTCCCATATCCCCTGCACAATTAATTCCGCCTCCTTCCCCCGTCAGGTTATCGCCGGGGACAAAAGACTCAGGCGGAGATTTTCGCGCCACCGGATATGGTCCGCTCCGGCCGCTGATTGTCTCTAACCTTAAATGGGGAGGGTCCTGTCGCGGCCACTACGAAGCTGCAACAATTTTACGTTCTGACGGTATCTCACCAAACCAGTCAGAGACCAGATAGCAGATATTTTGAAGCATTCGTAGGAACATAGTGGTTGCGACGCTCCTCCTCCCCCTTGAAGGAATAAGAACAATTCAGCGGCCGCAGGCCGGGTTTCGGGATGGCGAAAACCAACGCGTCTTCAGTCCCGGTCCATAACCTACCGGTGGGGAAGAAGGGAGAAAAAGATTCCGGAGGGAACCTGGGAGTCCATCGGCACTTACCGAGGTTTTTTCGAGGTTAGTGTCCGCTATGTACTCCAAAGAGCGCAAGCGTTTCCCGCAGGAACTTTTTTGCCCGGATTTCCCACCCGCGACCAAACTCAAACCGGGACTGAAGACTCACAACCTCCCCTCACCATCCCGCCCCCGACCGTCCCGGCGGCGTTCTCATTCCTCAATTAAATCGTCAAATCATAACTTTCCCCTATCATCCTTTTCACTTCCTCCTCCGGAATCGTACCATCCATTATAATGGAATTCCAGTGAACCTTATTAAGGTGATAGGCAGGTATCACGGACTTATAAACACTGCGCCAGAAATCTCTCCAGTCAGGGCTGCATTTCACATTAACCCAAATATGGCCATCCCGCTCAAATATCCATGCAAAAATCTTTTTATTCTCTTTGTGACGCATGACCGTCCAGCCCGGATCATGGAACGGCTGATCTTCATAAACATTCTTAAATGTGCGGCAGTAGCGGATTATTTCCTCTCTGTTTTTCATTTTTCCACCTTGTTCCTATCTCAATACATTGATTATACTCTTCGTGAAGGTCCGGTACAGCGGTAATCTCCGTTTGTTCATGCACTCCCCACAGTGAGCGTTACTGTTTATCCGGTGGGCGGCAGCTGGTGATCTCTTATCAGTTCAATGGCTATTCTCTTTGCGTCGGTGCTGGAAAAGTCTCTATTGTCTGTTCCCCCCAGGTAAACGCAGAAATAGGTCTTTTCTTTTCCCGTATCGGCAAAACCGGTAAACCATGCATCGGCCACGATTCCGGATGTCTTCCCGAGTCCTGTTTTACCATAGATTTTAACATCAGGAAAACCGGAATCGGTTATCAGCATTGCGTCTCTCAGCAGTGCCAGTTCCTGCTCTTTATAGGATGAATCGTTACTAAAAATGCGTTCCAGCACTTCCACCTGCTCTTTAGGCGAAATTTTCAGTGATGACTCGATCCAGAAGCCGGTCAGGGAACGGTTGCTGTTATTGTTGTTGAGGCGTCCTTCCCAGTCTGAGATATCGCGGTTTCCATAGTTGAGTTTGTCCAGTTCTTCCTGAATCGTCTCCGGTCCCAGTTCATCGGTGATTTTTCTGAAGTACCAGACACAGGAGGTTTGAAAGGCGTCCTTGAAACCGATATCCCTGTTCCATTTGTCGTTCCAGAATGTCTCTCCGCTCCACCTCCGGACGGAATTCTCCTCCGAGATAACGCCATTCTTAATACCAATCAAAGATGATATAATCTTGAACGTAGAGCAGGGTGATCTTCTGGTATTGCATACATTCTCATTATAGATCTGATATTTGTTCTCATTGGGAAGATAGATTACCGCGCCTCCGTTTAACCCCTGAAAATAGGACGACCAGTCTTTTTCTTCTATCGCGGGTTCTTTCTTCACCGCTGCGGATGCATCTGATAAAGCTGAAGCATCCGGCTGCGCAGAACCGCCCGGCTGTGTCAGCTCCCCCGGCAATATCGGGCCGGCCGGCCCGGTCATCAGCTCACGCTCCTCACCGTAGGACTCTGCCGTTCCGGGTTCCCCCGTCTGCTCTTCTCCTTCCGGAATCACCACATCTCTTCCGTCACTTATACTGCTTTTTTCCGCAGTATTGACGGTTAATTCCTGCATATTGCTTTTACAGGCAGTTAACGATATGGATAATGCAAATATCAATAAAAATGGTAACTTTCCTGTTTTTTTCATCTTACAATCCTCATCTTTATCTGTCAACACGGCAGCCGACAAACAGTGCACGGACACACTTTCCCGTGATGTTAAAAATCGCCCCATTTTCTCATAAAATGGAGCGATGATAATAACAATGATTTTTAAATCTGTTCGTTCAGTTTACTTAACTTCGCAGCCTGGTCGGCGGCAATCAAACTGTCAATCAGCTCGTTTAACTCCCCGTTCATAACGGAATCAATCTTATAGAGCGTCAGCTTAATTCTGTGCTCCGTCACACGTCCCTGAGGGAAATTATAGGTGCGGATTTTCTCGGAACGGTCCCCCGTGCCAATCTGGCTGCGGCGTTCCTCCGCCTCCTGGCTCTGGCGCTTTTCCAGCTCCATATCAAACAGCTTGGAACGGAGCAGGCGGAATGCCTTCTCTTTATTCTGAAGCTGTGATTTCTCGGTCTGGCTGTAGATTACGATTCCCGTCGGCATATGGGTCAGACGGACGGCCGAATCGGTGGTATTAACACACTGTCCCCCATTACCGGAGGCACGCATAACATCAATACGGATATCCTTGTCGTCAATCACTACGTCGAACTCCTCGGCCTCGGGCATAACGGCAACGGATGCGGTGGACGTATGGATTCTTCCTCCAGACTCTGTCTCGGGTACACGCTGCACGCGGTGTACGCCGCTCTCGTATTTCATCTTGGAGTAAGCTCCCTGGCCTGTAACCATGAATACCACTTCCTTGAAACCGCCGATTCCATTCTCATTAACACTGACAAGCTCCGTCTTCCAACGGTTGCTCTCCGCAAAATGCACATACATTCTGTAAAGTTCCGAGGCAAAAAGAGCCGCCTCATCGCCGCCGGCTCCGGCGCGGATTTCCACCATTACGTTCTTTTCATCATTCGGATCCTTGGGAAGCAGAAGGATCTTCATCTCCTGCTCCAGTTCCTCTATTCTCTTCTTTGCTTCGGCCAGTTCCTCCTTGGCCATCTCACGCATCTCCTCATCGGACTCCTCCTCCAGAAGAGCCAAGCTGTCTTCCACATCCTGGTTTGCTTTCTTATACTCTTTATACGCCTCCACAATCGGCGTCAGATCCGCCTGCTCTTTCATCAGCTTACGGAACCTTTTCTGATCCAGCGCCACATCCGGGCTGTTCAGTTCTTCCATCAGCTCTTCAAAACGAATCAGCAAATCGTCCAATCTGTCAAACATGGTAACCTCCTGCGTTATTTATCACGCTTCCAATTTATAAACTATCTGTTCCAGCGCGCTTTGACCACACGGTCAAGCCCCGGTTCATCCCTGATTATCTCAATGTCACAAAACCCGGCCGTAGCCAGGAGCTGGCCCACCGCCGCAGCCTGATCATATCCGATCTCAAAGTAAATCATACCGTCCTTTTTCAGGTAGGCACCGCTCTGCCAGGCCAAACGCCGGTAAAAATACAGTCCGTCGCCGGAACCGTCCAGAGCCAGCCTCGGCTCATGATCCTTTACCTCAGGTTCCAGCCCGTCAATGACCGAAGACGGGATATAAGGCGGATTTGATACAATAATATCATATTTATCGCTCTGATCCAGGCTGGAGAACAGATCGCTCTCCACAAGAAACAGCTCTCTCTTCCTGACTCCCGGCACCGCGGCGATTCCCGGTTCCCTGGCTCTCACCGCCGCTTTCGTTCCCTCTCCAGAGGCGGACTGCCGCTCTCCTTCAGAAGAATCTGAACGGTAAACGTACGTGCTCATCTTAAGCTTCCACGGAGTTTCCGAAAGTAACGTAGACTCCGAACGGACCGTTCCCTTCTGGACGAGGAAATGACGGCGCGCATTCTTCTTCGCTACTTTAAGCGCTGCCCTGGATATATCGGCGGCCATTATCTTTTCATAGGAACCCAGCACCGCCAGACTGACGGCGATACATCCTGAACCCGTACACATGTCAAGGATTGAGATATCCCTGCCTGGGTGCTCTTTCAATACCGTCTCCACCAGTTTTTCCGTATCCTGCCTGGGTATTAAAACATTCTCGTTGACCGTAAACTCCAGCCCCATAAATTCCTGGTTGCCGAGAATATGCTGGATCGGAATACGCGACGCTCTTTTTTCAAGATATTCCTGATAAACCGGACCGGACTTTGAGAGTATCCGCCCATCCACCGGCCGGTTTTTATCCATCAGAAAATGCACCCGATCAATGGAGAAAGCCGCTTCCAGAAGATACCATGCGTCCAGTTCCGCATCCGCCACTCCGGCATCCTGAAGACAGTTTTTCCCTTCCTCCAGCAGCTGCTGCCAGGTGGGCCCCTTCTCTTCTCTCAGAAATGTAGTCATAATTTCGTCTCCGGAAAATTCTCCTTTAAATATTCTTTCCAGTCAAACACGGCTTCAGTCGCCGCAATGGCCACCTCTATCATGCTGTCGTCCGGCTCTGTTGTCGTAAGTCCCTGCATCCACATTCCCGGACGGCTGACAAGATCCATGAATTTTGAGTTGCTCCTGCCCGCCTTCTGCAGTATCTCATAAGACACACCGGCGATTACAGGAATCAGGATAATCCGGCTCAGCATCCTGAGGCCGATATTATCAATCCGTATCACCATAAAGAACAGGATACTGATTATCATGACGATCAGGAGAAAACTGGTTCCGCATCTTTTATGTTCCTTGGAACTCGCCCTGACATTCTCCACCGTAAGAGGATGACCGTGTTCCACACAGTTAATACACTTATGTTCCGCTCCGTGGTACATGAAGGTTCTTCTGATGTCCTCCATCCTTGAAACGAGCTTGATATATAAGATAAAAATTGCGATTCTGATTACGCCTTCCAGAACGGCCATCACATGTTCCGATGCAATAAATGATTTAAAAAAGTTGGCAATCACCAGAGGAAGAAGCATAAAAATTCCGATTGCCAGGATAAAAGAAAATACCATTACAATCGTCATAATCACGCTCTCCAGCTTTTCACCGAATACATGGTCCAGAAACTTCTCGAACTTCCCCGGTTCTTCCTCCTCATCGTCCTCAAAAAAGCTGGCTGAATAGGTCAGGGTCTTCATTCCCAGGATCATTGAATCGGCAAACCTGAATACCCCCCTGATAAATGGAAGGGACAGAATCTTTGCTTTCGCCGTGATGCTCTCATAATTGTCCTTCTTGACCTCAATCTCTCCATCGGGTCTGCGGACCGCCACCGCATAATCGTTGCGGTTCATCATCATAATTCCCTCAATGACGGCCTGGCCGCCAATTCCTGAATATTTCATTCGCTATACTCCTGCCTGCAAAACGGCTTGACATCTCAAACAACGAAAAAATACGCTCCGCGGATTTTTCATTGCCAATCAATAAAATTTAAAATAAAAAGGTTGAGTTTAATGTCGCCACTAAAACCCAACCCTTACATTGTTCAAACTTATTTGTCTGCATTCATACCGTACTTACGGTTGAACTTATCAATACGTCCACGGGCTGCAGCTGCTTTCTGCTGTCCTGTGTAGAATGAATGGCACTTGGAACAAACCTCTACGTGGATGTCCTTTTTTGTAGAACCTGTTACGAACTCGTTGCCACAGTTGCAAACAACTTTTGCCTGATAATAGGCTGGATGGATTCCTTCTTTCATGATTTTCACCTCTCTGATTTTTCTTGTGCGATTTCCGACCGCCGTTTTTGTTACTATATTAAAGCCTTGCACACCCATGTTCCGCTCTTCCATCGTCTAAGCAGACCATCAATCGTAAGGACGACTCACGCAGATGTCAAAACTACCGTCTAATTATACAGCTTATCCAGTATACCATATGAATCCATGAATTGCAAGCGCTTTCAAAGTGAATTCAACGAATCAAATCAGAAAAAACGCCTCTTGCGGGTAATCTCCACAAACTCCTGATTATTTCTCGTTTTTGCAAATAAATCCAGGATTTTCTCCACCGATTCTTCCGATTTCTGGGTATTGGTCGCCTTATGGATGATATCCACGGCCTCGGACTCTTCCTGCGTCAGCAGCAGATCGTCCCTTCTTGTGCCCGACTTTAAGATATCGATGGCCGGGAAAATCCTCTTCTCCGACAGCTTGCGGTCCAGGACAATCTCCATGTTGCCGGTTCCCTTAAATTCCTCGTATATAACATCATCCATACGGCTGCCCGTATCGATCAGTGCCGTAGCCAGAATTGTCAGGCTGCCGTTCTCCCTCATATTTCTTGCAGCTCCGAAGAAACGCTTCGGCATATGGAGCGCCGCCGGGTCAAGACCGCCGGAAAGCGTACGTCCGCTGGGCGGGACCACGAGGTTGTATGCCCTGGCAAGACGTGTGATGCTGTCTAACAGGATCATGACATCCCTTCCATGCTCCACCAGGCGCTTGGCCCTCTCAATTACCATCTCGGACACTCTCTTATGGCGATCGGGAAGTTCGTCGAAGGTAGAGTAGATAACCTCCACATTCGGTCCCGTGATGGCCTCCTTGATATCCGTAACCTCCTCAGGACGTTCGTCGATCAGAAGGATAATCAGGTGCATCTCCGGATGGTTTACCGTAACCGCCCTGGCAACCTGTTTTAACAGTGTCGTCTTACCTGCCTTGGGCGGCGAAACAATCATGCCTCGCTGTCCCTTTCCTATCGGTGAAAGCAAATCCATCACACGCATGGCGGTGGAATTCTTAGAACCTGGCATCTCCAGATGGAGACGGCTGTTCGGGAAAATAGGAGTCAGGTTTTCAAAGTTCGGCCTGCGCTCCACCACGCTGGTCGGGTATCCGTTGACCGTATTAATATAAAGTAAAGCCGCAAACTTCTCCGTGGCTGTCTTCACTCTTCTGCTGCCGCCTACGATATCGCCCGTCTTCAGGTTAAAACGTCTGATCTGGGACGGAGCCACATAGACATCGTTCTCCCCCGGAAGGAAATTCTCACAGCGGATAAATCCAAAGCCGTCCGGCATTACTTCCAGAATACCATCCGCCTGAATCCCGCTGTCAAGCTCCTGGAAATCCGTCTTAGGCTCATCACTCCTGCCCTGGTAGTCATTCCTCGGCTGGCTCTCCGTGCGCTGCTGGTAATCACTTCTGGACTGGCCGTCCCCCCGCTGCTGATAGTCGCCTCTGGACTGGCCATCGCTCCGCTGCTGGTAATCGTTTCTCGGCTGGTCACCGCGCTGCTGGTTATCGTTCCTGGACTGGCCGTCTCCCCGCTGCTGGTAATCGCTTCTGGACTGGCCGTCCCCCCGCTGCTGGTAATCACTTCTAGGCTGGCTGTCACTTCGCTGGTTATCGCTTCGCTGCTGGTAATCGCGCTTGCGGCCGTCATCCCTGTTGTAGCGGTTTGTCTCTCTCCTTGGAGCATCGTCTTTTCTTTCATCCCTGACGTTTCTTTTGTTACTGCGCGGTTCCTGGCCTGCGGTTTCCGTAAACTTTACATCCGGCCTTTTGTCTTCCGCCGCCTTTTCGGCCGCCGTCTCAGGTAAAACGGGCGTTAAGCCGCTTTCCCCGCTCTCTGCATCGCCCTTCTCCTGCGTATCTTTGTCCGCTGCTTTTGCGCCGGCTATTTCACACAGCCTGTCTATAATTTCTGCTTTTTTAAGGGCGGTCACGCCTTTAAGCCCCTGTGCCTTTGCCAGTTCTCGAAGCTGTGTCAAAGGAAGGGTCTGCAATTTTTCTCTCATACAACTCTCCTTGATTTGTTAAGTTTTGATTTTTTATTGGGGATTATTAAGAAATAAGAAACGTCGGAATTACTTTTCTTGTCTTCTTATTATATACCATTTTTGGAAAATTGCAAATTTTTTTATTCGGATTCCTTTAAAAAGCGAAGCCATTCCCCGATCTTTTTCTCATAGCCGTTTTCTGTAGGCCGATAGAAGGAGGCTCCCTCCAGTCCGTCCGGCAGATACTGTTGTTTTACATAGTGATTCGGATAACTGTGGGCATACTTATAGTCAAGTCCCCGCCCCAGCTTCTCCGCCCCCTGATAATGCCTGTCCTGGAGGTGTACCGGCACGGGAGCCGCCGCAGTATTCCGCACGGCTGCCTCCGCCTCTTCAATCGCCACGCAGGCCGCATTGCTTTTCGGTGCGCTGGCCACATAGGTGACGGCCTGGGAAAGTACGATTCTGGCCTCCGGCATTCCAAGCCGCTCTACGGCCTGAGCCGCATTGACGGCCACTACAAGAGCCTGCGGATCGGCATTTCCCACATCCTCGGATGCGCAGATCATAATTCTTCTCGCTATAAATTTAATGTCCTCGCCCGCATAGAGCATCTTTGCGAGATAATAAACGGCGGCATCCGGATCAGATCCCCTCATACTCTTAATAAATGCAGAAATCGTGTCATAGTGATTATCTCCGCCTTTGTCATAGCGCACCGCACGTTTCTGAATACACTCCTGGGCTACGTCCAGAGTGATGTGAATCAGTCCGTCCTCCGACCGTTCGGTCGTCAGCACTCCCAGTTCCACCGCGTTTAAGGCCGCCCTGGCATCGCCTCCCGCCATATCCGCCAGGAAATTCAGGGCATCCTCGGAAATGTCCGCTTTGTAGCTTCCCATTCCCTTTTCCTTATCATAAACCGCCCGTTTCAGCAGTTCGTAGATGTCTTCTTTTTCCAACGGCTTCAGTTCAAAAATCCTGGAACGTGAAATAAGAGCACCGTTGACCTCAAAATAAGGGTTCTCCGTCGTCGCTCCGATCAGCAGCAGCGTACCATCCTCCACAAAGGGGAGCAGATAGTCCTGCTGGCTCTTATTAAAACGATGAATCTCATCCACAAACAGGATCGTCTTCTGTCCGTACATCCCCAGCGCATCTTTCGCTTCCTGCACGACCTGCTCCATATCCTTCTTTCCCGCCACGGTTGCGTTAAGCTGCCTGAACCTGGCGCTGGTCGTGCCTGCAATTACCTTGGCGAGCGTAGTCTTTCCGGTTCCGGGAGGGCCGTAGAAAATAATGGAACCGAGCTTATCCGCCTTGATCGCCCGGTACAGCAGTTTGTCCTTCCCTATAATATGTTTCTGTCCAACCACCTCATCCAGTGTGGCAGGGCGGAGCCTGGAGGCCAGCGGCGCCTCCTTCTCCATCGTGTTGCTTCTCATATAATCAAATAAATCCATAGTATCCCTCTGTCCTTAATCAATCAGCAGTTCATCCACTGTAACAAAAGTATAGCCCTGCTTCGTCAAAGTGTCAATGGCCGCAAGCGCCGCATCCACCGACGTTCCGAACACGTCGTGCAGCAGGATTACTTCGTGTTTTCCCACGTTTTTGCAGATGTGTTTGAGCACCTTCTGCGAGTTCTGGCTCTTCCAGTCCAGGGTGTCGATATCCCAGAAAACCGGTGTCATCCTGACGCACTCCTCCAGCTCATCATTCCATATCCCGTACGGCGGCCTGATGTACTCGGGCGCACTGCCTGTAATTGCCTTTATCATCTCATTCGTCTTGATAATGTCGGCACAGGCGGCCTCCGTGGTTCTCTTCGTCAAATCCACGTGGCTGTAACAGTGTGTTCCAATCAGATGTCCGTCTTCCGCCATCTGTTTCACCAGTTCTTCATTGCCCGGTATGTTTTCTCCGACCAGAAAAAAGGAGGCTTTTATCCCTCTCTGTCTGAGTCCGTCCAGCAGCTTTTTCGTATAAATGGAATGAGGGCCGTCGTCAAACGTCAGAGCCAGCAGTTTTTCATTCTGTTGTCCCGGCTGCGTCTCTTTCTCCACGCCTTTTTGCTTTTCCTTCTGCTTTTCTTTTTGTTTTTCCTTCCCCTGCCCTGCGGAATCCGGTTCATCCGGCTCTGCCGATGCCTGCACTCCTGTCCTGTTTCCGTAAGCTGAAACAAAATCTCTGACTGCCGAAAAACAAAAACAGGCCAGAAATACATCCATCACCATTGTGAGCATCAGCAAAAACACTTTTCTTTTCACATGCGCTTCCCTCTTCTGCCTTCCGCCGCCATTATTAATCAATATATGCAACGGCCGCCGCCATCAGAATTGCAAACATGAAAAAGAATTAAGAGCCGCACTCCCGCAGCTCCCGAACCGGATTCGGACGCCCGACGTTATCTTACGTCGGAACACGAAAAGCACGCTTCGAGAACTTTTCATTGCCACTCAACAAAAATCACGGACAGGGAAGAAACGTGCCCAGAGCGCAGTTCCTTCCGTATCCGTGAATCAAATTTAAGATGCCAGTGCCGAGATGCCGAAATAAGATAAAACAATAAGTCCAAGTATAATCCTGTAATAACCAAAGAATTTGAAATCATGACGTCTGATATATCCCATTAAGAATTTAATCGAATATACCGACACGGCAAAGGCAATCATCATGCCAAGAAGCAGGTAGAATACTTCATATCCCTTAAAAGCTCCGCCTTCGATAAAGAATTTCACAATTTTTAAGAGGCTGGCTCCGAACATAACCGGGATTCCGAGGAAAAATGAGAACTCGGCCGCAGCGCCCCTCGAACAGCCGATGAGCATGGCTCCCAGGATGGTAGCTCCCGAACGGGAGGTGCCTGGTATCAACGCAAGTACCTGGAAGCAGCCGATGATGGCAGCCGTCTGAAAAGAAATCTGTGTCACGCGGTCAATCGGGAACCTGGCATTCTGATTCCTTTTCTCCAGCAGGATAAAAAATACGCCGTAGATAATCAGCATAGCCGATACCACATAACCGTTCAGCAGCTTGTTCATAAAATTGTCAAGAGGAAGCCCCACCACCGCTGCCGGAATGCAGGCCACAATAATCTTTGCCCAAAGCCGCAGCGTCCCTCTCTTCTGGGCTTCCGACTTTCGGCTGGAGAACGGATTCAGCTTGTGAAAATACAGAACAAGCACCGCCAGGATGGCTCCCAGCTGAATCACCACCATGAATACTTCGCGGTATGCCTCGCTGACATCGAGATGAATAATCTCATCCACCAAAATCATATGGCCGGTGCTGCTGATAGGAAGCCATTCCGTGAATCCTTCCACAATTCCCAGCACGATGACCTTTAAAATTTCTACAAAACTCATGCTTTTTCCTTTCCACTATATATTTTCAATCTGCCAGTCTATTGGTTCCAAACCATTTTCTTTCAGATATTCATTCGTCTTGCTGAAAGGTTTGCTGCCGAAAAATCCTCTGTACGCAGACAGCGGGCTCGGGTGCGGCGCCTCCAGGATCAAGTGTTTTGGATTCGTAAGCATCGGTTTTTTCATCTGGGCCGGTCTTCCCCAAAGAATAAACACCATCGGCCGGTCCTGCTCCGCCAGAATCTTTATGGCTGCATCGGTAAATTCTTCCCAGCCGATTCCCCTGTGGGAGTTGGCCTGATGCGCCCGTACGGTCAGCACCGTATTGAGCAGCATAACGCCCTGCTCCGCCCATTTCTTAAGGTATCCGTTGTTAGGGATATAGCAGCCCAGGTCCTCCTGAAGCTCCTGATAGATATTGACCAGGGACGGCGGTATCTCCACATCCGGCTTTACCGAAAAACACAGGCCGTGTGCCTGTCCCGGGCCGTGATAGGGATCCTGTCCCAGTATTACCACCTTGACCTTGCCAAGAGGTGTAAAATCAAACGCATTAAATATATCATTGGCATCCGGATAAACGGCCCTTGTCTGATATTCATGCTTTACTGTCTCATATAATTTTTTATAATATGGCTTCTTAAATTCGGCCCCGAGAGGCACAAGCCAGTCATTGCTGATCGCTCCCATGTATCATGCACTCCTGTCTCATATTTTGTCGGTACTGCGGTATACTTCCACAGCCTTCTTAACAAATTTTATCACAGTCGTGGAGCATTCACAATCATTTATCGGCACATTTCACGATAAATTCCAATGAATCGACGGCAACCGGTACAGCTCTCTCCCTTATTTCCTCCGAAACCTGGGCGAGTTTTGCATTCACCCGGTACATCTGCGCCTTCCTGTTAAAGAATACCGTTTTTTCAAACGGCCAGCGTATTACGGTCGGGGTCTTAAAACCTTCCCCCAGCTCCAGTACCAGCAGACGGTGGCCTAGCGTTCCTGCAAGCCACTCCTTATACCGGTTCCACCCCGGCAGATAACCTTCCTCGATATAGTGTTCCGCCTCTATCGTATTGCCGATCAGAGGAGCCCCGCAATGGGGACAGAGGCCGGCCGCAATCTCATCCTTTTCCCAGATATCCTTCGTACATGCATCCCGGCACTGGAACCAGTTCACATTACCGCAGGGAGCCGTAATCCTCTCCGCATTCAGGGGACTCTGAAAAATCCGGCCGTCCGTCACGGTTGTCACGATAAAATAATCTTTTCCCTCCGTCAGCCTGTATAAGGCCCGGTATGCCTCTTTTACATCGGATTCCTTCGCTTTTCCCCATTCGGCTCCGATTCCAATCAGGACATATTCACAATCCTTCAAATTTTCCCGCAGATTATCCACAATTTTATCATACTCTTCCATATCCGCCCTCCTGTCATCTATACATAAGAACCTCAAAGGGTCACTGTTATTTTGTGCCCGGTAACGCCAAAAGAGCCCGCAACGCATGGAAACCACACGCCACAGACTCTTTTATTGTAATGCAAATTAAGCTGGATTGCAAAATTATTTTAATGTAACTTTTGCGCCTTCTGCTTCTAATTTTGCCTTTAAGTCTTCTGCTTCCTCTTTGGAAACGCCAACTTTTACAGCCTTAGGAGCGCTGTCAACTACTTCTTTAGCTTCTTTTAAGCCAAGGCCTGTAGCTTCACGAACAACTTTGATAACTTTAACTTTGTTAGCGCCAACTTCTGTTAACTCTACGTCAAATTCTGTCTTCTCTTCTACTGCTTCTGCTGCGCCTGCTGCTGCAACTACAACGCCTGCTGCTGCGGATACACCAAACTCTTCTTCACATGCTTTTACTAAGTCGTTTAATTCTAATACGGATAATTCTTTAATAGCTTCGATAAATTCAGCTGTTGTTAATTTTGCCATTTTAATGTTCCTCCTGTAATTTTACTATTTAATATTTATGCACAGCTTTTCTGTGCTGTCTCTGCTGCCCTAAGCAGCTTTACAATTCTTTCCGTCTTGATTTCCCGGATGGAAATTATGCCTCTTTGGACTCTGCGATCTGATTGATAACGCGAGCAAAGTTGGTAATTGGGGACTGGATGCTTCCAAGCAGTTTTCCAAGAAGAACTTCTCTGGACGGGATGGTTGCGATAACCTGCATTCCCTTTGCATCGTAGTAAGTATCTTCAACAATACCACCTTTGATCTCCAACTTGTCTGCTTTCTTTGCGAATTCAGCTAAAATTCTTGCCGGTGCTGTTGCATCTTCTTTGGATACAGCTAAAGCTGTAGGTCCTTCCAGATTAGGCTCTAAAGCTTCGAATGCAGTTCCCTTAGCAGCAAAGCGAATCATCGTGTTCTTATATACTTTATAAGAAACGCCTGCTTCCCTTAACTGTTTACGGAGCTGTGTATCCTGCTCTACAGTCAGACCACGGTAGTCAACGACTACTGCTGTCTTAGCACCGTTGAATAATTCAGAAATTTCAGCTACAACCGGCTGTTTTAATTCAACTTTTGCCATGAATGGTTTACCTCCTGTATTATTTAATCTAACCGCCTGGTAAACGTATTTGACGACCCATAAAATGCTCATCGCATCCTACCGGTATCAAACAACGAAAAGTCCGCTTCGCGGGCTCTTCATCGACAACCAATAAAAAGCCTCTTTATCCGTGAAGACAAAGAGGCGCAAACTTACACATTTAATATGGTATGTTCCCTCGGCAGGCGTTTTAACCTTATGCCTCACGGCACCTGCTGTCTTCGGCAGTTAACACTAAGATAAAATACCATATTTATTCGGATTTGTCAAGGGGATTTTTTAATTGAGATGCGAGGACGCCTCTGGGAGACGGCGGACGGGGGAGCAGGAGGTTGGATATGAGTCTTCAGTCCCGTTTATAGGTTGAGGTAAGGGGGAATCTGGAGAATGACTATCCGGCGGCGTTCTCATACCTCAGGAAATTTTCACCTCTGTGTTTTTCCCTTGAGCCTTCGTTTATTCCGATACATATAGGCATCCGCCCTGGACAGCACATCCTTCGGCCCCATATCGCGGCCCGGAGTGTAAAAGGCGTATCCTGACGCAATGGATGCATTGAATTCTCTGGTCCGGCTGTACTCTTCCATTAATTTCTTAATCGTTCCGATTCCATCCACCGCTTTTGCGGCATCGCTTTCTTCCAGGTATACGGCGAATTCGTCTCCGCCTATCCGGTAGACCCGGCCGCTTGGGAAGGCATCCTGGATGGCTTTGGCCGCTGTCCGGATATATTCATCGCCCATATCGTGGCCGTATCTGTCATTGACGCTTTTCAAATCATTTAAATCACACATGACAAAGCCTATTTTCCCGGTGCCGTCAAAATCGTCCCGGATGTGTTCCATCTTCTTTTCAAAAGCCAACCTGTTTTTAACTCCCGTCAACCCGTCTCTGTCACGTTCTACCTTAAGCGCCTTTGTCTGCAGAACCTCATCTGTCACATCTTCGACAACGCACCGGACCGTACCGTCTGCGGATCTGCGGGTGATTTTAAGCCACCGGCCGCCGGCCTTATTATTCACTTTGAAAATACCGTCTTCGCCGGAACTCTCAAGGTTCTTTAAGAATTCCGCAAACTTTGTCTTATCTCTGGTGAAATTCCGTTCCTGCTCCCGGGTCAGACCAAGGAGTCCCGGAACCTGGCTCGTCATAAACACGCCACCCGAGTGGGAACGTATCTCAAAAACTCCTAAAGGAAGTTCGGACAGCTCCATCAGTTTCGCATGCCTTGTAAACCACATGCTGACAAATACCGCAATAATAAGACCGATGGCTGTCGACATTACAAGCGCATATACCAGTATTTTTTCTATCTTTTTCGGAAAATGAAGCAGGACCGGTTCCTCCATCATCCCCATCAGGTACCATCCCTCATTCTCAAATGGCGTATTATGGTAATACATGCCCATCTGGCTGATGCAGGCATATATTCCATGATTGCTGTTGTGATTTAAGAGACGGTAAATACCGTTCTGCTCATCCAGGCATTCCAGTTTAAGCGGTCCCCCTTGGTCCAGCATCCGCTTCTGTACGGCTCCATGGGTGACGGAGAGTTCAAGCCCATCCTCCATCGAACCGGTTGCAATGGCATAACCATAAGAACCGTTGGACTGCAGATCATTTGCCGGCAGAAAGCTGTACATATAGTTAACTGATATCTCAACTCCGAACACCGCCGCCACTTTACCATCGTCGCCGAACAGGGGGATGGAATACGTGATAACCTCCTCATCCTGTGGATTTACCCTGAAGGGAAGGCTCCAGTATCCCAGCCATCCCGAGCGTCCGTACTTCATTGCGGCTTCATACGGTTTATCGAAAAAATTCCGGTTGCCGTCAGTCAAATTAAGCCTGAAACTCCAGTTTGCGGTTGTTGCAATCTCCATTGTCTCGGCCACGTTCCAGGGACCTGTCAGCATATAGACGTTGGCATTATCCTCTCCCGCCTTCTCAGGGTTATTATTCCGGAAATAGAGCGCGGCCAGAGAATTATCCGTTTTTCCCTCATCCGGCAATATCAGAAATGCTCCCGTGGTCTTCGTATGGAAGAGTGCATCCAGCACCGTCGGAGCCAGAGCTTCCAATACCTCGTTTTCCCGCCCGGAAATGTCCGGATTATCCATGCTTTCGAGATAACGGCTCATCCGTTCCGTATCATACTCGAAATTCGTCCAGATATTCTCCATCTCGTTTTCCAGATTATTCTTCTGTCCGTTTACCTTCTCGGAAAAAATCCTGTACTCATTTTGCTTTGCCCTTGTCAGAACGCCGCTGCCAACCATAATGCCGGTCAGCAGAACACTTTGGAAGACAGCAAAACAGACAAATACCACTGCTAAATTAAATGCAATATTCCTGCTCCTAATCTTTTTCCCCATCTGTTATACCAGCCATTTCTTTAATAAGAGAATCATACCACCGGTTAAAAAAATCATCCGATAACAGATCCGACTGCACATCTTTCTTTATTTCCCCGTTTCCGATCCGTCTCTTCATTACCTCCAGGGCTTCGACCGTTTTATTTTCAAGTGACTCTGCAAAATACTTATTCTTATCATAGGAACCTTCAAAAGCCTTTTTAATGTAAAACGGCCTTTGTTTTCTGGCATCCAGAAATACACAGATGCTGCTGCCAATTGCATCCGCATTATTTGTCCTGTCGACGTGATTTAACAGCTCCGGCACGGATTCCAGAGCTTTTTCCTCCACAGGCAGATATCCGGTAGCTACTGCAAAGCGTATATTCTGTTCGGGCGCCGTAAACCACTTAAGAAATTCACAGGCCGCCTTCTCCCGCATCCCGTCGGAGGCAAAGATGCCCATATTGGCCCCTCTCTGTGTCATATACCCAACTCCCCCGTCAAACGTAGGGTACGGAAAGCATTCACACTCGATCGGGTAGGACTTCTCCTCATCTTCTATCACTTCGCCCGGGAAAAAACCGGCTCCGGCCGATGAACCGATATAGGCCATCAGTTTTCCGCTCTTGACGCCGTCCTGATTATATTCCCGGCTCTCATACCATCCCATCACATGAGGTACATAATA
This sequence comes from [Clostridium] symbiosum, assembly GCA_036419695.1. Taxonomy (NCBI): domain Bacteria; kingdom Bacillati; phylum Bacillota; class Clostridia; order Lachnospirales; family Lachnospiraceae; genus Otoolea; species [Clostridium] symbiosum. The sequence continues at coordinate 747,694 of CP143946.1, read as the reverse complement.
AGCCTCCCACGCTCTGCGGGCCGTCTCCCTGGAAAATTCAAAATTACCGCTGCCGCTGTAAATTGCCTCCCCAAGCTGAGCCGCTGCCATGACTGAAAAATCATTGTAATAATTCATGCCAAGGAATGGCTTTCCTCCGGACCATCCGTAGTAAAGCTCCGCCACTTCCGCCAGCCCTTCCCAGGTTCCAAGCTGTTCTGTCGACGCGCCTGTCTCCGCTGAAAAGCATTCCCAGTCGGTCCTGTTCAGATATAAAAGTTCTGTCGACTTTGCCACAGGGATCATCTTATGATTCCCCTCTTCATCCCACACACCCTCTTCCAGAAACTCCGGCTGGTACTTCTGCAGCTCTTCTTCCGTAAAATATCGTTCCAAAGGTACTAACGGGGCTATCTGATCCAGCCTGTAAGCGCTGTCCGGATAGGATGCAAATATATCCGGGAGAGGTTCCGATCCTATCATGCGGTTGGCGGATGCATACAAAACCTCCTCCAGCTCATCGCTGGAGCCATATCCCTTGGCATCTACGATAATATTCTTCTCCATCCCTACCGTATCATTGAACTCCTGAAGCAGTTTATCAAACTGCATCTTCGCCACGGCATTATAAGAGTGCCAGAGTGTAATCACCACCGGCGAATCGGGCTTCGGCACCGTCTGTTCTCTCTTGTTACATCCTGCAATACCACCAAGCAGCGTAAGCGTTATCAACGATATCATAGCATACATTTTTTTCTTCGTCATATCTTTCCATCACCATCTTCGCCCTTTTGTCTCCGTCTATACTATCTAAGTATACAGGATTGCATCCCTGATGTCTATTATCATTGCAATTAATGCCAAAAGCACTCTGCACAGATTTTTTATTGCAAAACAGTCAAAAAACCGGAACAAAAGCGCATGGCCTTTGTTCCGGTTTTTCTAAATATAAATATTTCTATCGCCCCTGAATTAGTTCACAAGCTTTGCAACATTTAATTTAACACCAGGACCCATAGTGGATGTCAGTGTTACGCTCTTTAAGTAAGAACCTTTTAATGTAGCAGGTTTTGCCTTCAGGATAGCGTCGATAAGCGTCTGGAAGTTGTCCGCTAATTTGTCTTCTGTGAAAGAAGCTTTTCCTACTGGCACATGGATAATGTTTGTTTTATCAAGTCTGTACTCAATCTTACCAGCTTTGATATCGTTGATAGCTTTTGTTACGTCCATGGTAACCGTACCAGCCTTCGGGTTTGGCATTAAGCCCTTCGGTCCAAGTACACGTCCTAAACGTCCAACAACACCCATCATATCAGGTGTAGCAACAACTACGTCGAAATCTAACCATCCTTCATTCTGGATCTTCGGGATGAGCTCTTCTGCGCCTACGAAATCTGCGCCTGCTGCCTGAGCCTCTTCTGCCTTCGGTCCCTTAGCGAATACAAGGATTCTAACTGTCTTACCAGTTCCATGCGGTAAAACTACGGCACCACGGATCTGCTGATCAGCATGACGTCCGTCACAGCCGGTTCTGATGTGAGCTTCAATTGTTTCATCAAATTTAGCTGCCGCTGCTTTCTTAACGATAGAAATAGCTTCTGCAGCATCATAAAGATTTGTGCGGTCTACTAATTTAGCAGCCTCTACGTATCTTTTTCCTCTTTTCATTATAAATAACCTCCTAGTGGTGTTGTCGGGGATTTCCCTCCCACGTTACAAAAAACATCTCAATTATACTTCACGGGTATGACTAATTACTTCAGCTTATTCAGCAACAGTGATTCCCATACTTCTTGCTGTACCAGCAATCATGCTCATAGCAGCCTCAAGGCTTGCTGCATTTAAGTCTGGCATCTTTAATTCTGCAATTTTCTGAAGTTCTTCTTTAGAGATGGTAGCTACTTTTGTCTTGTTAGGTGCAGCAGAGCCGGATTTAAGCTTGCATGCCTTCTTTAACAAAACTGCAGCCGGCGGAGTCTTTGTAATAAAGCTGAAACTTCTGTCAGCATATACAGTGATAACAACCGGGATAACCAGGTCGCCCTGATCTGCTGTTCTTGCGTTGAATTCTTTTGTGAACTGAACGATATTAACGCCGTGCTGACCAAGAGCTGGTCCAACTGGCGGTGCTGGTGTAGCTTTACCAGCAGGAATCTGTAATTTAATGTATCCTGTTACTTTCTTTGCCATGATTAGGCACCTCCTAAATAAATGTGGTAATTGCGGGGATTTCCCTCCCACGAGCCTCTAAACCGATTAAAGGCCGTACTTGTTACATCTTCTTTACTTCTGTAAAAGACAGTTCCACCGGTGTCTCACGGCCGAACATCTCCACATTGATAGTAAGGGTCTGCTTTCCTTCGTTGATGGACTTGATTACACCAACGGTATCTTTCCAGGCCCCTGCGGTAACAACAACCGTGTCACCTTCTTCAAAGTCGACTACTAATCCGGCTTCCCTGAATCCCAGAGAGTCCATCTCGCCTTCCGTAAGCGGAACCGGCTTGGAACCCGGACCAACAAATCCTGTTACACCACGGGTGTTGCGTACTACATACCATGTGTCATCGTTCATAACCATGTTAATCAGTACATATCCGGGAAACATCTTCTTGGCAACCTGTTTCTGCGCCCCGTTCTTCAGCTCAATGACATCCTGCATAGGCACGGATACCTCTAAGATCTGATCCTGGAGCTTTCTGTTTTCAATTGTCTTTTCGATGTCAACTTTTACTTTGTTTTCATAGCCGGAATAAGTATGCACTACATACCAATTTGCTTCTGACATATTCTCACCTTTGCCCTTAAATTAGATAACGAAGTGCAGTCCTGTTACGATAATCGTATCAAGTGCTGCAATAATCAGTCCCAAAGCAACGGCAACCGCAACTACGGCGCCTGTCTGCTTAATGACAGTATCTTTGTCGGGCCAGACGATTTTCTTGTACTCGGCCTGAAGGCCTTTCCAATAGCTCTTTTTAGGAGCTTTTTTGGTATTTTCTGTTTCACCCATAATTTGTCCTCCAATGTTATCAGGCTGCCGCCTGATCCCAGGTACAATCAGTTACCTTATTTTGTTTCTTTGTGTAACGTATGTGTTTTACAGAATCTGCAATACTTCTTTGTTTCCATTCTGTCAGGATGAGTCTTCTTATCCTTAGTCATGTTGTAATTACGTTGTTTGCATTCTGTACATGCCAGTGTAATTCTTGTGCGCACGACTTCCACCTCCACTTAAATTGTTGATTTGTCACAGCCTTTATTTTACAACGTTTTGCAGGGTTTTGTCCCTGATTTTGAGCATAAAAAAAAGACCTAAGTTCTTCCATTCGCCCGTCTACTATATCATAAATGTGGGGATTCGTCAATATATTTTTAGTTGGGGATAGAGGACCGTTTGTAAGGACGGCTGAATGACTCTTCCCCAAGTGCGGGGCCGCACTTGCCGCAGGCGCGAATTGTTTCCGGGGATGTTTGGCCGGTTACGGTACTGATTGTTTTTGGGATGTTCGTTTTTTGTTTTATTTAAATTGATTATTCACAAAAAAACAGAGCCTTATTCCGATGTTATGACATGATGGTCACTCTATTGGGAATAAAGCTTGTATGGTTGGTTTGTCTCTGTCGTATTTGCTCTGTGCGGGGTTCGGGATGGTGAGGGGGAGGATGTGAGTCTTCAGTCCCGGTTTGTAAGTTGTCGCGAGTGGGGAATCCGGGCAGAAAAAGTTCCTTCGGGAAACGCTTGCGCTCTTTGGAGTACATAACGGACACTAACCTCGTGAAATACCTCGGTAAGTGCCGATGAACTCCCAGGTTCCCTGCGGAATCTTTTTCTCCCGGATTCCCCACAGGAAGGTTATGGCCGGGACTGAAGACGCGAAGGTTGTCGCCATCCCGTACCCCGGCCTGCGGCCGCTGAATTGTTCTTATTCCTTCAAGGGGGGAGGTATTGTCGCTACCACTACATTTTCTCGAATTCCAGGAGAATGCCCCCTGTATGGTATTAAATTGATGAATCTGAGCTTTGAAGCTTTACTTGTCCTTGAATAACCATTGAATTTTTTGATTCATCATCAAATATAGCTTTGGATTTTTCTCTGAATCCAGCCTAAAATACTTTCATAAGGTAAAAGATTCACGACTACATAGTGGCTGCGACAATACCTCCCCCCGCACTCGAAAGAGACGATCAGCCCTGAAGCCGGCGGACGGGGCAACAACCTTCCCTGAGTCTTCAGTCCCATCGATAACCTGTCCGGGGAAGGAAGGAGAAAACTTTCCGAAGGGGACATTGGAGCCCGCCGGTGCTTAGACGGCGTTCTTTGACGTCTTAGCATCCGCTGTGCGCTCCACAAGCGAAAGCGGGTCCCCGTAGGAATTTTTTCTCCTGGATTCCCCCTCACCACAACTTCCCGCCGGGACTGAAGATTCATCCATCCAACCCACTCCCCCGTCTGCCGTCTTACAGCGGCTGATGGACTCTCATCACATCACCCACATGGGAATCGTGACCATCGACAGCAGCGTAGACAGCACCACGCATTTCGTGGCGAATTCCGCATCGCTTCCATACCGTGCCGCAAAGATAGCCGCCGTTGCTCCTGCCGGCATGCCCGTCATGATCACGGCCACGCCGGAAGCCACCGGGTCGAGGCCCAGGGCATGGCTGAGCGCCAGGGCTGCGGCCGGGAGCAGGACGAGGCGGAAGATACTGAAGCCGACCGTGGTCCTGTTAATAATGGTTCTGACGTCCACATCCGCAAGAATTGTTCCGATGATGAACATGGTAATGGCCGAATTGCAGCCGCCGATACTTTTAACCGTAGATGCCAGAACTTCCGGCACATGAATCTGGGTGAACATCAAAAACAGGCCGATGTATACGGCTACCAGGCAGGGGTGGGTCAGTATATTGTGCAGTACTTTCTTTTTGTCCGAGGTGCCCGCTACAAAATAGGAGGTGCCCGCCGACCACATGACCACGCGCATCGGTATCAGAAAGATGGAGGCATACAGCAGACCCAAAGAGCCGTAAACGCCCTCTGCAACCGGGTTCCCGAGAAAGCCGCCGTTTGATACGATTGTACAGTATTGGAGCACCTTTTTCTGCTGTTCTCCAAAGCCGTTAAATAAAAACCGGTTGAGAAAGAGGCAGAAAAACTGCATGACGATTCCCACCACCAGAAGAAGGCCGCAGGCCTTCATGATCGACAGGTCGAATTCCATCAGGCAGGATTTGATGATGTTGCACGGTATGATGATATTGACACAGAGATCCGTCAGACAACGTTTTCCCGGCTCGTCTATGATTCCTTTTCTTTTCAGGACAGCACCGGCCAGAATCATTATGAATAAGCTCCCCTGAAGGTTAAACAGTCTTACGATTTCCATAAACGCTTCCCTCCCGTCTCTTTCTGTTTCGGAAAAGGTTCCATGCCGGAAGCAGGTAAATGTAAAAAGCAAAAAGAATGCATCCGCCCACATTGACGGCCGATATTGCCGCCATAGGCGCTGCGCAGGCAACGGACCAGGGAACCAGCGGCGCTACAATGACCGCCGTATTTTCCAGGTAGAGCGCCATTTTCCTCCTGTCATGGACCATATCTTTGCAGAGCTGATAGGTCAGGATAATTCCCAATGTCTGGTTACATGCCGCCATGGAGGCCACCAGTGAGGTGACCAGTTCTCCTCCGTAAGGTGTAATTTTCTGTCCCAGTCTGCCTATTCTCTGCTTAACTCCCTGCAGAATTCCTGTTTTCTCAAAAATGCCGGAATAGGAGGAGGAAATACAGATAATTGCGCTTACTTTCACCATGGATAATAGGCCGCCCCCGTTCATCATGGCCGCCAATCCCGGCTCCTCAATGCGGTAACCCGTGAACAGGAACGAAAAAAGCTCCGGAAGCGTTACTCCCTGAAGAACTATGCTGATTATACCGGCCATCAATATGCTGATTATCATGGTCTTTTTGACCCTGACCCTGAACAGGGACAGGATGATAACAATTCCGGCGGGTAATGCGGCGAGCCAGTGCAGATTAAAACTCTCCTTCAGCAGTGTGAGAAGGCCGCCGTCGGGTGATGCGCCGCTTCCGTTCATGCCAAGGGTCAGATAGATGGCACACACCGCTATAAATGGGACAACGGAGGTCCGAATCATATTTCTAATATTATCAAAAATGTCCGTTCCGGTCAGTTCGCTGACAAGCAGGGCGCTGGTCGACATCGGGGAACACCGGTCGCCAAAGTAAATTCCCGACAGGACGGCTCCGCCCGCATAAACGGGGTTCACCCCCGCGGCAGCGGCCATTGCCATACTGATTACACCGCTGGTAGCCGCCGTACCAAGCGAGGTTCCCGTAAGGACGGAGACGAAGCAGTTGAGGAGAAAAATGAAAAGAATAAATGCGGAAGGCACAATCAGCCCCGAGGTACAGACAACGAGAAACGGAATCGTCCCCGCGGCACGCCACAGAGCAGTCAGCATACCTATCAGCATAAAAACGATCAGTACATTTCTAACGGTTTTCACTCCATTAAAAGACATCTTCAGGACTTCCGCCAACGAATTATGCTTTATCAGGGCGTATCCGGCGAAAACAAAATATCCGAAAATCAGTGCATACAGAACCGAAACCCCAAATACGGCCGAAAGCAGAAGCGCCGCTGTAAACAGACCAAGTACCATTATCTCCAACATTTTTCTTTCCCCCTTATATCTTATATTATAAAGTATTAAATGTAATTGTCTAACTGTTCTTTTTGATATATAATACAGGAAAAATACTGTATTATAGTTCGAACAATACATTGTCAGAACTTACTATTCAGTACCTTCATAGTTACCGCTTCGCGATGCACAGGAACAGCCCAAAATGCCGTTTCGCGCTGACAAAACTCGGGATTTTCATGCAAAAATGCATGAAAACACCTCGCGGAATACTGCCTTCTGAACAGTTACGTCAGAACTTACTATCCGAACCTGTTTCCCGATTATTATTTAAACTTCCCGGGAGGGATTCTATGAACTTTCTAAGCATGAAATACTTTACCACCGTCGCCAGGGAGCGCAGCTTTACAAAGGCGGCCCAACAGCTTCACATCACGCAGCAGACGCTGAGCGCGCATATTGCCTCCGTTGAACAGGAGCTGGGCTGTGCGCTTCTGATTCGCCATGTGCCTCTGGAACTGACCTATGCCGGCCAGGTCTTTCTCCGCTACGCCGCCGATTTTCAGAAACGGTATTCCGCAATGGAACAGGAATTCAGCGACATCTCCGCCGAAGAGAAAGGCATACTGCGGGTCGGCATCGCCTATACGCGGGGCCGCACAATCATGCCCGATTTGATTGCGGGTTATCAGGAGGTTTATCCCAAAATCGAGGTGCAATTAATTGAAGCCACCAACGATGTGCTGCAGCAGAAACTGCTGAACGGCGAGTTTGATCTGGCAATCGCTAATTTCCCCGATAAGATCCCGGGTGTGGAGCTGAAGGACTTTTATGAGGAGGAACTGGTTCTCCTGGTTTCTTCCCGGCTTTTAACCCGTCTCTACGGGGAACAGGCCGCCACTGTGCTGCGTGAAACAGAAAAGCTCGGCAGCCTTTCTCCCCTTGCCCAGTGTCCGTTCCTTCTGAACCGGCAGGAGGATATCTTCGGCCGGATTGGACAGCAGCTAATCACGGCTTCCGGATTTTTCCCTCAGGTCAGGGCCCAGTCTGACAACCTCGCAACTCTTCTTTCTCTCTGTGTCAGAGGGGTGGGAGCCTGCTTCTGTTCCGACCGGATGATCCGTTCTCTCCTCACGGAGAAGGAACTGGCCGCCCTCCACATTGTGCACTTTGGCGACATAGCCAGGTATCCGATTAAATTCGGCTGGCTGAAACAACCTTACTGCTGGAGCATGACATCTAATTTCATAAAAATAGCTTCCGGGCTGATCCATTGAGCCCGGAAGCTTTCTCTTCCATCATCGGGAAACTAATTCCCCTCCGCATTTTCTTTCCTGATTTTAAACACTGAAAATAAATATAATCCCGACATCGCCACTGCAATCAGGGAAGCAGGGGCGCTCTGTGCGCTCGTGAGCAGCGTATTGATTAATCCCGCCGCGTCCAGGGCTACCATAATAATACCCAGAATAAAGATGGCTTTTGTCCCGGAACCAGGTCTGCAGCTCCGAAGTCCCATAATTGCCGCAATTCCGCGGAAAACCGATTCCACTATCGCAACCATGGCAAGCATTATCGTGGCTCCAATCAGGGATTCATACTCCGTCCCGCTCAGCGCGCTGCTGCCGGCCGCCAGAATCACGCCCGATATTACGGTGAGAATCGCCTGTGCCAGAATTACAATCGATGAAAACTTTAATATTGTACGGCTCACCTTAAGTTGTCCTCCAATGTCTGTCTTTTAATCAAAAAAATCGTCCCCCGGATGTTCTGCAACTCCCTCTTCGTCAATATAAATCCCGTCCACCCGCTTATCCTTCACCATGGCCCCCAGTTTATCTACATAATAGAGATCGCCGATCCAGCTGCTTCTTGCCAGTGAACCGTCTTTGTTAAAATAGTACCATTCTCCCATGAATTCGACCCACTCATCCGATACCATGGCGCCCGAGCTGTGGAAATAATACTGTACCCCGTCAATGATCATCGGCGTGTCGGCCATGTAGCCGGTATCTTTGAAATAATACCATTTACCGTCCATCTCTTTCCAGACGGAAACGGGATAGCTGCCGTCTTCTTCCTGGTACCACCAGCCAAACTTATCCTGTACCCAGTCGGCATGCACAGGAGCAGGGGGATTCAGTGCAATAAAAACGATCGTCAGAACCGGAAGCAGAATTCTCCTCACTGCTCTTCCCTTCATAAATTGGCCTTCACCTCCACGGATCCAAGCTTTACTCAGATTATCAACTGATAAAACAATGTGTCAAGCCAGCGGTCGAACTTCCATCCGACTTCTTTTGTAACTCCACAGTATTCAAAACCGAATTTCTCGTGCAGACGGATACTGGCGGTATTGTCCGATGTAATAACCGAGATGATTGCATGCGTTCTGCCCTTCTCCCTGGCTATCCGCAGCAGCTCCGTCATCAGCGCCTCCCCGACCTTTCTGCCTTTGTATTCATGGGCCACATAAATCGAAAGTTCCATCGTGGGGGCATAGGCATCATTGTCGCGGTACGCGGACAGGCTGGCATACCCCGCAACCGCGCCGTCCTCCTCCGCCACAATCAGAGGAAACTCATCCCTGTTATGCTGCTCAAACCAGGACCTTCTCTCTTCAACGGTTCTGGGCCTGATTGTGAAAGATGCCGTGCCGTTCAGCACCTCATAATTAAAAATCTCAACCATTCCCTGTAAATCACGTTCTTCTGCCCACCGGATTTTCATTCTGCTCATCCTCCTGCACCGTCATGTTTCTGTCTCAAACTTCCTGTCCTATACTTCTCTGCCGTCAGCCTCTGCCGCGGAAACCACTTCCTGTTCCGGCGCGTCTTCCGTCGCAGCTTCGGCTGCTGCCACAACGGCTTCAGACGCCGTCTCCGTCACTTCCTCCGCTACAGCCTCATCATCGGATGCCATATGCGCAGATTCTTCCGTTCTTACGGAATCACCATCCTCATTCTCGGCCTCTGCCGCCATAGCCGCTATAATATGGGCCATCTTTCCGATCTTTCCCATATTGCTGGTGTCAACCGGCTCGATCTCCTCCACCTCTTCGTCGGAACCGGATGCGCTGCCGCCTTCATAGGACGCATCCGCACCGTTGTCTCCGGCTTTCTGTGTTTCTTTCGGAATCTCCTCTTTCTTCTCATACTTTTCAGGATTTTCCTTGGCGTCGGCTATCTTTTCTTCCATAAATGCCTTGAACTCGTCCATCTCTTCCTGACTGCTGAACGCGGATTTGGCGATGAACTGCCATGTCTTGTCATTGGCCTCCAGAAGAAACAGTCTCTCAATTTCGAGTATTCCAAAAAGCTCGCTGTAACGATATTCCTTTGTCACGTTCTCGGACGGCACTTCCATAACGAGTCCCAGATCGTTCAGTGTTAAATGGACAACCGGGAAATTGTTATTCTTCTCCAGTCTCTTCAGTCCGCTCTTCTTCCAGATCATGCGCTCCTGATTCTGATGGGAGGTGGTGTAAAACATCGCCGCTCCTACTAAAAGCGCCATACCGATGGACGGAATGAGCGCCGCCATGTTGCCTTTGGCCGAATTGAGGCTTCCGCCTACATAAATTACAACAAAGCCAACATAAATGACCAGTGAAAAAATCTTCATCTTTTTTGATTCATTGCGGAGCACGTTCCAGTGTATCCAGTTTTTATAATCGTCTTTTACCAGTTGATACTCTAATTCACGCATCTTTATAAACTCCTTTTCATTCCATTATTGTTCGCATACATCAATGCCTTCTCCGAAAAACACTCTGTTTTCCTGTCCTATTATCATATCCTACTTTACTGCCCCTGTCCAATACAAACAGCAAAAAAATATACGTTTTTTACTCCGGCTGCCCTCAGTACGCGCGTACATGCCTCTATCGTGCTCCCGGTCGTATAGATGTCGTCGATGAGAATAACGCTTGTGATTCCGTCCGGAACCGGCCCGGCCGAAAACGCCTGTTCCAGGTTTTTAAGCCGCCCGGCAGGCCCCAGTTTCTTCTGCGGTTCGGTATTTTTATTGCGTTTCAGGATGTCCGGGTAGACCGGTATCCCCATCTTCTCCTCCAGTTTACGGGCCAGAACGAGGGCCTGGTTAAAGCCCCTGCTCCGGTACCTGGACGGATGGATCGGAACCGGTATCAGGCAGTCCGCCTCTATGTCCGACAGCCTCGTCCCGCAGCGTCTTACGGCTTCCTCCGCGTAATAATCCAGATATTCTCTTCTGTTTTTATACTTGACCGCGGCCATGGAACGGCCGGAGAGTTCATTGTAGTTCAACAGTGCCAGCCCATACTCAAAGCTGCGCCGGTGGCGGCTGCAGTCAAAACAGTATTCGATGGTCTCACTCATCACTTCCTTGCCGCATTTTTTACACACAGGGGATTTTACAAAAGAAAGTTTGTCCCGGCAGGAGGGGCAGATTCGATTCCCCACGGGCGCTGCGATATCCCCACAGACAGGGCATCGCCTTGGAAAGAGGGCGTCCAGAAAAACGGACGCCGCCCTTTTGTATCTTATTTTCAAATCATCAGCTCCTCAATGCGGGCCTTCAGGCCCGAATAACGCTTCTGTTCCATTGCATTGTCCACCATCTGCTGGAACACCTCCGGTATTCCCACCAGGCAGACGCAGGAACGCGCCCTGGTTACAGCCGTGTAAATCAGGTTTCTGGTCATCAGCATCCTGGGGCCGCTGTAAACAGGAATCACAACAGCCGGATACTCACTTCCCTGGGATTTGTGGATTGTGATGGCGTATGCCAGCTCCAGCTCCTCAAGCTGTCTGAAGCTGTAATCCACCAGCTTTCCCTCGTCAAACTCTACGGTGAGAAGTTCGGCAAAAGTATTGATTTCACGGATAATTCCCGTATCGCCGTTGAACACGCCGGTTCCCTTGTCAATGGGAATCCCGTATTTGTTACAGAGTTTCCACTCCAACTGATAGTTGTTTTTGATCTGCATTACCTTGTCACCGAGACGGAACAGGGTACCGGCCGCTTCCTTCTCCGGCTTGTCGGACGACGCGGGGTTTAAGAAGTCCTGAAGAATCGTGTTCAGGCGGTCTACTCCCAGCGCTCCCTTGCGCATCGGCGTCATAATCTGGATATCAAAGACGTTCGCCCCCACGTAGGCAGGCAGTTTTTCCTTCACCAGCGTAATCATTGCATTGATAATCGCATTGGGTTCATCCCGTTTAATAAACAGGAAATCCCTGCTTCTCTTCGCCAGATCCACTCTCTGGCCGTCGTTAATTCTGTGGGCATTGACGATGATGTCACTCTGCGCCGCCTGACGGAAAATCCTCGTCAGCTTCACTACGTGGAAACGCTGTGAATCAATCATATCCCTCAGCACATTGCCGGGTCCCACGCTTGGAAGCTGGTCCACATCGCCTACCAGGATTAATCTCGTTCCCACATTGACCGCCTTTAAAAGGGCGTGCATCAGATGGATATCCACCATGGACATCTCATCGATGATGATTACATCGGCATCCAGGGGATTCTCCTCATTCCGTTCAAAATGCATCCCGGAATTCTGGCTCTTCTCATTCGGCTCCGGCATTCCACTCAGTTCCAGAAGGCGATGGATTGTCCTGGCCTCGTAGCCGGTGGCCTCCGTCATCCTCTTGGCCGCCCTTCCCGTGGGTGCCGCCAGCAGAATGTCCATCTCCCCCATCTCAAAATAACGTATGATTGTATTGATGGTCGTCGTCTTACCCGTACCGGGTCCTCCGGTCACAATGAGAAGACCGCAGTTGACCGCTTCGATGACCGCCTGAATCTGCAGTTCATCCAGCTCTATCTTCTCCTGCTCCTGAATCCTTGCAAGGCTTTTACGTATCTTTTCCTCCGGCTCCGAACCCGTGATATTCAAATCGTGGAGCATCCTGGCAGTATTGAGTTCCGTATAATAGTACTGGGCCGCGTAAACTCCCCTTCGGACTTCCTGAGCCTCCTCAGGAAGCTCCCGGGCTTCTCCGTAAATATCCCGTACCTCTTCCGGAAACTTTCCAAAATCTTCTTCCGGCCTGCGTTCCATTCCCATCCGTGTCTGATGGACGGCAGATGACGGCCGTCCGGCGCTTTCCACATTCTTTACGACAAGGCGCTTATCCATCTGCATATCCATCAGATGTTTCCCTATCGCTTCGGGATCCACTTTCAGAAGCTCGGCAGCCTGAGCCTTAAGTTCTTCCTCCGGCAGATATGTATGGCCGTTGGCCGAGGCCTGCAGGAGTGTATACAGGATTCCGCTCTTAATACGAAAGTCAGAATCCGTGAAGATTCCGACTTTGGATGCAATTTCGTCGGCCATCTTAAAACCGACTCCCGGAATATCGTCCGCCAGCTTATACGGATTATTCTTAATCACATTGTACATGGCCGGACCGTATTCCTGATAGATTTTAACCGAGAGATTCATGGAAATGCCGTAGTTCTGTAAAAACATCATGGCCTGCCGCATATCCTTCTTCTCACTGATCTGTTCCGCGATGGCCATCGCCATCTTTTCGCTGATGCCTTTGATCTCGGACAGCCGTTCCGGTTCCTCCTCCATAATGCGGAAGGTATCGGCCTTGAACTTTTTTACTATCCTTGAAGCCAAAGCAGCCCCGATGCCTTTCACGGCACCGGAGCCTAAATATCGTTCCATGGAAACAGTGTCCTCCGGCGCTTTAAGCTCATAGCTCTCCACCGCCAGCTGTTCCCCGTAAATCGGATGTTCCGTCATACGGCCCGTCGCCTCCACCAGTTCTCCTTCCGAAATATAGGAGAAATTGCCGACCAGGATGTACTCTTCCCCATCCTCGCTCCCGGTGACGCTCATAACCGTATATCCGTTATCCTCATTACGGTATTTGATTTTCTCAACATATCCTTTTACTGCTGCCATAAATTTATTCCCGTACCATTCACGGAACCGCCGCGCTGCCGGGGACGTGAACCGCAAGATTATTAGTCGTAATTCTTAGGTGTAAGTTCTCCGTGGGCAAATTCGATAAATTTGCCGGTACCGATAGCCACTGCCGTCAGAGGATCCTCGGCGATCATCGTAGTGATACCCGTCTTCTCTTCAATCAGTGCGTCGAGTCCGCTTAAAAGGGAACCGCCTCCGGTCAGTACGATACCGCGGTCAAAGATATCGGCCGCCAGCTCCGGTGGTGTCCTCTCCAGCACGTTGTGAACGGCATCCACAATCTGCAGGGCCGGTTCGCGCAGGGCCTCCAGCGTCTCGTCCGATGTAACCACAATCGTCTTCGGAAGACCAGTTACCAGGTTACGTCCGCGGACTTCCATCGTGATTACTTCCGGCCTTCTGTAGGCTGCCCCTATATTAATCTTGATCTCCTCGGCCGTTCTCTCACCGATCAGAAGATTATGTTTTTTACGCATGTAGCGTACCAGAGCTTCATCGAAATCGTCTCCGGCCACTTTGATAGATGTACTTACTACCGTACCGCCCAGGGAAATTACCGCGATATCGGCCGTACCTCCTCCGATATCTACGATCATATTACCGCAGGCCTTGGCGATATCAATGCCTGCGCCGATAGCTGCGGCAACCGGCTCCTCGATAATGGAAACCTCTCTTGCCCCTGCCTGCAGTGTGGCGTCCTCAACGGCCTTTCTCTCCACCTCTGTGGCGCCGCTGGGGATGCAGACGCTGATTCTCGGTTTTCTGAGCGTCTTCTTGCCAACTGCTTTATTAATGAAATATTTGAGCATCTTCTCTGTTACTGTATAATCAGAAATAACACCTTGGCGCAGCGGACGTACCGCAACGATATTACCCGGGGTTCTTCCGATCATCAGGCGTGCTTCCTCTCCAATGGCCATAATCTTGTTTGTATCACGGTCAATGGCTACTACTGACGGTTCTTTTAAGACAACGCCTTTCCCTTTAATATATACAAGGATACTGGCCGTGCCAAGATCGATACCAATGTCATTGGACATCATCATACTTGTTTTTCCTCCTGCTTTGTATTCTATCCTCTTTTTATCGTTCATGAAACTAAAATAGCGCCATATATCATTCAGGCAGACTATACCGATTACTATTATATACAATTTCCTTCTGTTTTCAAAGGGTTTTTTATTTTTTTATTATGTTTATGGTTTTTTTATGGGTGGTACATACTTTGGTCACAAATCTCTTCTATAATACAAATATGTTATCCGAAAGGATGACAGGCCTTTGTTTCAAGTATTGCTTGAAATAATAAAGCTTTTTCATACTCATACCGGTTAAGGCGCAAGCCTTAACCGGCCCCCCTAAATAATATTACTACTCCAGCTGACCGGGGCGGTTTTTTTGTTGTATATACGCCTAATTTCCCTTGTAGTTTAAATCAGCGAAAGTTTCTGCGCTGAATCGTTTACCTACGTTTATAGGCGTACCCAGACATAAATGTGTGTCAGATTTTGTGTCAAAAAATAAAAGCTTTACATCAACAATCATCATAAGAGACATCCAGGGTATCGGCAGCGAAAAAAAAGAGTGCCGCGAAAACGCTACCACCGTTCCACAGCACTCTTTTTCTAAAATTATACTTTCCCGAATGTCAAAGTTCAAAAACCCGATATAGTTTGGCTCTGCTGTCAACCAGCATATGAAGAATTCGAAGCACAACCACGTTGTCTGTGGATTCATGCACCATGTAATAGATCTTATAATTCTTAAAATAACTTTTTCTTACACCAAGAGCCGCCAGAACCTCGTCCTCGTCCAATTCATGTCTTTCCGGCTCTAATACCAAGGTATTAATTGTTTTCCGTAAAGACCGTAACGTATCAATTGCTGCAGACGGATTTTTCAGTCTAAATGCAATATAATCTCCAATTTCCTCCAAGTCCTGTTCTGCTAACTCTGTTATTTTCAGATTGTATTTATGCATTCAGATATTTTTTCTCCAGTCTTTCACATACCTCATTAAAATCTTTTGTTTTTGCCTGATTTGTCTGCTCTATCGCCTGTATGACCATTCCTCTTACGGTAGCCTGATTATTTTTCCGTTCAAGTTCATATTCCTGACGTGCTGCTGCTTCCATCGCTGTCATCTCCTTTCCAAGATTCAAAGAACGTTCATGAGATTCTTTTTGTTTCTGTCCTTATTATAACTTTTTCCCCTCGCTTATTCAAGGCTCTGTGTTTAATAGACTTCTTTGGAAATAATACTATTTATATATATACGCATTTTTTCCGTGGCCGTTTAAATCGGCAGAGGGTTCTGCATGGGGTCATTTATTGGTGATTTGTATTCTTTTAAAATGAACAGTTGTTGTAATCTTGACCCCTACCATTTGAAATCTTTCCGGCTAAAATATAACAGTTTTATCAACACTATTTTATTTTCAACGCATCCCCTGCGCTACAACCGGCCGGAGACGTTTTGAAACCATCACGGCCACGATGCAGAGAATATAATCCGGCAGCATCGTAGGCAGGCAGTAAACGGCAAAAATGGCGCCCCATCCTACCGTGTGCGGTGTCACAACTACAAAATGGGTAATAAAATAAAAATAAAGAATTCCCATCCCATAATAGATGACATACCCTACCGTCGCCGCAAAAAGACAGGCCGCTGTTTTGTACGAATGTATCCACTCGCATACTTTTCCCATGGCATACGCCGCCAGGGCAAATCCCAGAAGGAAACCAAAGGTAGGACGGATCAGATACCCCAGGCCTCCTCCCCGTGCAAAAACGGGAATTCCCGAAAGACCTACCAACAGATAGATTGCCACACTCCAAAATGCTTTTCTGGAACCCAGAAGAAGACCGGCCAGCAGGACAAAAAACCACTGCAACGTAAAATTCATGGTATCCGCCCCAACCGGTATGACAATTTTAATAAAAGCCCCAACCGCAATCAGGGAAGCAAGCAGTCCACAGACCGTCAAATCCCTCGCCGCGCCCCGGCTCTGCGCAATTACTTTATGTTTCTGATTCATTCACTCTTCACCTTCTTTCAATGTATGGCTATGTGAAACATTGTACTACAAATATGGTATTTGTACAAACCTGAATTAAGGGGGATTTAACTGAGGTGAGGAGGACGCGTCCGGAACGGACCATGTCCGGTGTGGTGAGGGGGCTGGCTGAGTCTTTTGTCCCCGATTGGAGGTTGTCGTGAGGGGGGAATCCGGGAGAAAAAGATTCCGGAGGGAACCTGGGAGTCCATCAGTACTTAGGCGGCGTTTCTCAGACGCCTCAGTACTGTTATGCACTCCAAAGAGCGAAAGCGTTTCCCGCAGGAACTTTTTCTGCCCGGATTCCCCGCCCGCGACAACCTGCAAGCCGGGACTGAAGACTCACAACCTCCCTCTCACCATCCCGAACCCCGACCGTCCCGGCGGCGTTCTCATTCCTCAATTAACTCCTCACATATTCCTCTTTTTACTCTCCGCAAACTCCTCTTTCACCTTCTCCAGAAGTCCGTCCGTCTCAATTAAATCATAAACAGCTCCGGCGATCGCCTTTGCTCCATAGATGACACAGTCATGCGCGGCATCCGATTTTCCTGCGTCTACATATTCCTGTGAATGGGAGGCTGTTCCCTCGGGGACGAATGCGACGCGGATACAGGAGCCCGGGATTTCATACATCACATTGCCGAAATCCGTAGACCCCGTCTTTTCACGGGGCGGCGCAAGCTGAGGCGCTCCCGCAAGCTCAGCATTTTTCATAAGAAGATCATTTAACAGAAGAACTGGAATTTTGTTAAAAAAAGTTTTTCCCGGAACCAGCTCATAACCGACTCCTCCGATCAGAGAGGCTCCCTTTATAATCTCCTGAAACCGTTCCGAAACCGCCTCCAATGTCTTCTTGGAAAATGAGCGGATGGAGAACTCTCCCACCGCCCGATCCGGCACCACATTGCTCGGCCCCGGCAGCTCGGCTACCGTATAGTGCATTCTGACATCATCCGGAACGTGTTCCCGCAGAAACTCCACTCCCTGAAACGCAATGAGAAGTGCGTCAAAAGCGCTTCTGCCCTTCTCCGGCGCCAGGGCGGCGTGAGCTTTCCTGCCCTGGAAAATCACACGGTAGCTGTTTTGTGCAAGGCACTTGATATCCGTACAGGTATTTGGCGCCCCATGCATCATAAATGCAACATCCAACTCTTTAAAACAGCCCGCCTTCAGCATGTCGCATTTGGAACCGAGCGTTTCCTCCGCAGGCGTTCCGTACACAATAAGTGTAAACGGCCGCTCCGTATCCATATCCTTCAGGGCAATGGCCGCCCCGAGGCAGGACGGTCCCTGCATATGATGGCCGCAGCCGTGTCCCAGCCCCCTTAAGGCGTCATATTCGCAGAGGATACCGATTACCGGCCCTCCGGTACCATGATGGTACTCCGCCCGGAAAGCGGTCTTAAAACCGCCGACTCCCATGTCCACGGTAAAACCATGTTCCTTCAGATAACCGGCCAGAAGCCCGGAGGCCATGACCTCCTCACCCTCATATTCCGGGTGATCAAAGATTTGATCGGCCATCTCCCACAATTTATCCTTTTGCTGCTCCACTATCTGAAAAAGCTTATCCTTCATCATTACAGATATCCTCACTTTCTGTTCTTTAAAATTCCAACTATTTTTTCATTCCTGCCCTACATCGGCCCCAGATGGATTGCCTGTGCGATGCTCAGAAGAACGGTGCCGACAGCCAGCCATACCAGGAACATTTTCCACATAAATTTCATCCACCGGTCATACGGGATATTGGAGGCGCTGATAATTCCCATCAGCGCGGTGGAGGTCGGAAGAATATAGTTACAGAATCCGTCGCCGAAGTTAAATGCAAGGATTGCAGTCTGCCTTGTCATTCCAATCAGATCCGAAAGCGGGATCATAATGGGCATAACCGCCGCTGCCTGTCCCGAACCGGAGGTCAGGAAAATATTGATGACCGTGTTGGCAATCAGCATCGCCGGCGCCTGAAGAACAGCCGGCACCCGGTTCAGTCCTCCGGCCAGCACATGCACTACGGTGTCGATGATTTTCCCGTCCGTCATGATGACACTGATGGACTGGGCCAGGCCGATAATAATAACCGCGGAGAGCATTTTTTTACATCCCTCCAGGAAATGTTTCGATATCGTCGTAGAGTCAAATCCTGCAATTACGCCGACGATAATGGCAAGAGCAATAAATATGGCGGCCATTTCCGGCATATCCCATCCCATCTTGACGCTTCCGTAAATAATCGTGGTCAGGGATAAAATCAGGGATAAGATAATCAGAACCTTGCGCCCATTAAGAGTGCCGAAGGAATCCAAATCCCCGCCGTTGTTCAGTTCATTTTCCCGATCCAGATCATACATGGGGCTGAGCGTCGGATCTTTTCTGATTTTTAAGGCATAACGGATTAAATAAATATTTGTGACTATGTAGTATACCCCGAAACAGACGGCCCGGTATCCAAGGCCGGAATAGGCCGGAAGCTCCGCGATTTTCTGTGCCACGATGGTGGTATTGGGATTCAGCGTTCCGGTTGAAAAGCCGATGGCTCCTCCCAGAATAATAATTGCCGCGCCTGTGATGGAGTCCATCCCCATCGCCAGTGACATCATGACCATGACGGGAGCGAATGCTATGAAAATGTTCACGCCCTGTGTGGTGCAAATCAGACCGAATACAAGGGTCAGCAGGGGAATAAAGACATAGAGGTTACTGGCGAATTTTTTCGCAATCTTGGCGATGACCACCTGCAATGCACCCGATTCCGTCAGCATATGAAATGCTCCGCCGGAAAACAGGATTACCAGAATCAGGTCTACCCTTTTCATAAACGCTTTTACAATGTATAGCGGGATTAATAATGGATTTACCGGCGAACGTGCCAGGTATTGGAATTGACTTGGATCAATCACCTTGATCCCCTGTGCATTTTCGACGCGCAGATACTCGCCGGCAGGGATGATCCAGGTCATCAGTACGGCCGCCACAATAATGGTAAAGACAATCACAAAACTGTGCGGCATCTTGAAATGTTTCTTTTTCGCATTCATGCTATACCCTCCTGATTACAACTTTTTCTCATTGATTTTGATACTATGATTATAATCAGGAACCGGGTCTGCAACAATTACATTAAATTTAACGGCTCTTTAAGTTTTATTTATGTGCTCCTTGATGAGCTGGATGAGCCGTTCCATATGAGGCGCTAAATTCCGCCCCTTCCGGTACGCCAGAACCAGCCGCGCGCTGTACGGCACATCCCCAATCAGGCAGTACCTCACCCCCGGGAACCGGTCCATTCCACGGATATATCCCGAACGGTTGAATCCGATCCCCACCCCCTGATCGACCATGGACATGGCGGTTTCAAAATACCGTATCTCGATGATACGTTTTGGCCGTATCCTGTATTGTTCCAGTATCCGCTCGGCAGTACCGCGCAGACTCTGCTTTTTCACCGGAAGTACAAAAACTTCGTCCGTCAGGCAGCGGGGATCCAGATGCGGAAAATGCTCCCCCTCCTTCCACCAGGTCTCTGCATTGGCCGGATGATGCTCCGGGAGAACCAGCAGCACATACTCCTCCCCCAGATCCACGTAAGTTGTATCCGGAAGTTCGTCCGCGCATGTATAGATGAGGAAGTCAATGGCATTTGTCTGGTACATCTGCACCAGCTCGTCATAGACTCCCTCTTTTATAATCAGGTTAATGTCGGGATACTCCTTCAGGAAATGCACCATAAGAAAAGGGGCGATTGAGATGGCTCTCCTGTGCTGGATTCCCACGCGCAGACTCCCCTTGCATTTACCGCTCGACTGCTCCAGCAAAAGCTCAAAATCCTTTTTCATCTGAAGCATCTTCTCAGCCCGCTCCACATACTCCCGCCCCATGGAAGTGGGTACCAGGCTTTTTCCCGTCCTCTCAAAGAGCCTGACCCCCAGGTACTTTTCCAGGTTGCTCAGATAAACGCTGAGCGCCGGAGGTGAAATATAAAGTTCCTCGGCTGCCTTTGATATCGTCCCGCACTTTGCCAGTGTGCACACATATAACTGTTCTTTGAGATTCATAGCCCTCTCCCCTTTTCCCGCAGAGACGCCCGCCTTCCTCTTATTGCCGGGGAAACGGCGTCATTTCTGTTCCTATTATAGGATATCGTCGGGGTAAATACAAGGCCGTTGGACAGGGCAACAGAGGCGCCCGGTGCAGAACCGCCGTGTCAGTGAATCTCCATTTTACTCTTTCTATATATCCAGTCCGGCATGATACCCCTGGTAAATCGCAGCCGTTATATTACCCGGCCTGACACAGTCGCCTATCTCTCGTACCACCGGAGCTGCGTCCAGAAGTGCGTTCACGCTCTCCCGATCCGCCCTTTGTCCGACTGCGCAGACGACGGTTTTTCCCGGAACCAGCACCTCTCTGCCCTCGGAATCTTTACAGAGAACGCCGTCGGCAGTTACCTTTATGCCCTGATATCCCGTGTGTGCCTCCACATATTCGTCTATCATCTTCATAAGAATCGGACGGTGGCGGATATTGGCATCGGGGGCAAGCGTATCCCTCATTTCTACCAGATGAACCTTTTTACCCTCCTGCGCAAGGTGGATTGCCGCCTCACACCCGGCCAGCCCGCCGCCAAGAACCACAACCGAGCCGCCGACTTTCTCTTTCTCCAGATAGTAATTATTTACAATTACCACGTTTTCTCCATCCATACCAGGAAGAGGCGGCACAATTGGTTTGGAACCGACTGCCAGAATCATCGAATCGGGATTGATTTTTTCCGCATATTCCGGAGTTACTTCCGTATTGCGGCGGATTTCTACCCCCGCCTCCTCCGCCTGCGCTTCCAGGGCCAGTCCCAGCTCGTACATCTCACGCTTGAAATCGATTGCCTGCTCGCATTTTAAGATTCCCCCCGTCTTATCCGACTTTTCACAGAGAATCACTTCATGGCCCCGCTGTGCCGCCGTTACAGCTGCCTTCAGCCCTGCCACGCCGCCGCCCACAACCAGCACTTTTTTCTTTCGGGATGACGGGAGCACTTCCGTGCCCTCTATTTCACGGCCGATTACCGGGTTTACCGTGCAGCGGCGGGTCTGGGTCGTCGGGCGTTCCGCCATACAGGTAAAACAGCGGAGACATTTTACAATCTTATCGTCCTCTCCCGCTGCTATTTTCTGCGGCAGATAGGGATCGGCCAGTAAGGCGCGTCCCATATATACGACGTCCGCTTTTCCCGATGCAATAATTTCTTCCATCTGCGCCGGATCATTTAAAGCTCCTATGGTGGCTACCGGTTTCTTTACATGCTTTTTGATTTCTGCCGCAAGGTATACGTTACAGCCATGCCCGGAAAACATGGATGGATGGGTGCGGAAAAATCCAAACTGATAGGAACCGGCCGATACATGGATCAGATCCACATATTCTTCCACCGCCTGCGCAATCCGGATTCCCTCATCGATGTCATATCCACCCTCGAACAGCTCGGATCCGCTCATACGGAACTCGATTGGAAACAGGGGGCCGACAGCTTCCCGGACCGCTTTTAACACTTCAATCGTAAACCGCATGCGGTTCTCAAAACAACCGCCGTACTCATCGGTTCTATGGTTGAAATAGGGGGATATGAACTGGTTGAGGAGCCATGTATGGCCTCCATGAATCATAATCATTTCAAACCCTGCCCGTTTTGCCAGAGCAGCCGTTTCGCCGTAGCGTTTTACAATATCGGTAATCTGGCCTTTTGTAAGTGCTTTTACTTTCATTCCGTCCGGGCGCACAGCGTCATCCGGGCCGAACTGGTTCAAGCTCTGTTTCTTATTTTTGTCCGCCATATACGTACCGGCATACTGCCCGGAGTGGGAAAATTCCACACTGGGAACGGCCCCGTGTCTTTTAATGGAGTCGGCGCAGAATGTGAACGCCGCCAGAGAACCAACGGTGGTAAGGTCTAAATGGAGCATATGGGAGCCGTCCGTCTCCGGATGGACCACCAGCTCGCTCATCGTCACGGCCGCTGCCCCGCCCTTAGCACGGAGTTCATAAAAGGCGCGTGTCCGCTCTCCCGGGACACAGTCCTTATCGATATCGGTCGCGCCGATCGGGGACGCAAACATACGGTTGCGGAAGGTTACATTGCCAAGTGTAATTGGCTGGCATAAATGGGGATATTTTCGTTTCATGTCGTTCTGTCCTCTCTTCTCCGGCTGAATTTCCCTTGAGGCCGGTCTGTTATTTATATCGTTTTATGTATTTTCAACATCATGTCCGCACTGTCCAGAGTTTTTGCAGGGACTGTGAACGGGAACCGTAAACAGGATATTGGAAAAAAATGCAAGCCTGCTTCCTATTAATCTCGCAATAAAGCCGACCAGGACGGCTGCAATAACGGTTCCCTCCCTGACCCCCGCTACCTTGCCGGCCAACAGGAGAGATATTATCCCGGCGCCAATTGTCATTGAAACATCAAATGCAACCTTCGTCAGGCCAAATTCCCGTTTCCATCGAAATACGATAGACCGCACGAGGGATTCCCCGGGAAGCATGACAACGTCGGCGAGAATCTCCATATAAACACCGATGCCAAGAATCAGGCATCCGAGCACCAGACAGAAGAATTTCATCCCGTATTGCTCCGGAGCCAGAAAGCCCAGCAGAGCCATACTTAAATCAATAAAAATACCGAATGCGAATGCCACTGGAATCTGAAGAAGATGTTCAATTTTAAAATTCTTTTGCAGGATCAAAAGCTGAAACCAGATTAAAAGCAGGCTGAACAGCACGGTAAATGTTCCCAGCGACAGGGAAAAATTCATGCTCAGTACATATGGAATAGAAGAAATTGGGGAAGTCCCCAGATTCGCCTTTGTTACTAAACTGACTCCCAGGGAATTCACAAGCAGCCCCAGTATAAAAATGATATAACGCTTTGTCTTTTCCATCTTATCTACCCTCTAAAATCTTTCATTCTTTTTGTATCCACGGTGAACACATCTTTCAGTTTTCATACTATCATCTCTTTTTAAACATGTCAATATATACATGTTCAAAATTACATGTATTGAATCTGGATTTATTTGTGCATCTATGCTATACTTTTAACAAGAACTCCTCTTATGAAAGGACGGTGAGAGATTATGGGAACTTTACAATATGCAATACTTGGCCTTCTCAACCGCAAGGATATGACCGGATACGATTTATCAAAAGAATTCGAGGCCAATCTCTCCGAATTCTGGAGCGCCAAACACAGCCAGATTTACCCGGAACTTAAGGCTCTGACCGATCATAAACTCGTGGAATTTAAAACTGAGATTTCAGGAAATGTGTTGGAGAAAAAGCTGTATACGATTACCGATGCGGGAAAAGATAAATTACTGGAGTGGGAAAAAACATTCTGCAAGATGAAGCCTGTTCCGAAAGACGAATTTAAACTGCAGTTATTCTTTTCCGACTGTCTTCCTGCCGAACAGAGAATACTGCTTCTGCAAAATCAGCTTTCCCAGCATCGGGAGCGCCTGAATCATTTAAGAAATAATTCGGAAAAGTTTGATTCCGTCTCAAAGCTGGGCGAGGCGGAGTTTAGTGATTATCTCGTGCTTTTAGGCGCAATAACACGGGAAGAGGGTATGTGTAACTGGTTGGAAACATGCATTCGGTTATGTACCGAACGGTGCAAAAGAAATGATAAGGATTCTCTATAGCAGGGGAATAATATCCCCTTTTACGGGTGGATTTTTCGCCATAAGGGATTCTAATTTTTTATATATTAAAAGTTTATTCTTTTTCAATACTTTTTAGGTTCTTTTTATGGAATGTCCATATTTTCAACATAATTTACTGGCATAATATAAACATGAAAGTTAATTAAACTTTTTCATACTCATACCGGATGGTAATAACCGTCCGGCCCCCCTAAGCCAATTTCTTTTTTATATATACCTACCATTCCCAATTAAGAAAAGCAGACCTCCATCGGGCAACACCGATGGAGGTTCTGCTTTTCTTATTGATATGGCTGTTGATGCGCCGCCTGGGCGAACTCTTCCATCCGCTCATCGGCCTCCAGCCAGACAGAGTACATACCGTCATACGGATATCCGTATAGATACCAGTCGTCGCCATACAGCCACAGCTCGTCATCATAATCTTCCGGATCCATACCCGGAAGAGTGTGCAGCGCTTCTTCCATCTCCTCCGCGGTGATACTTTTCACCGAATCGGAGTCATCCATGATTTCTCCCAGCCTCACCGCCCATGATGTGACGAAATCAATATCGCTTCCGGAAATATAGAAATAGTGCACCCGTCCGGTCGATGTGTCATAATTCAGCTCTATCTCACCGCCTGCCCCTCGGTTGGCCTTTTTGACATGGTATTCGTTCCCGCTGGCATAGGAAGTCTCCACACGGCCGTCATCGTAAACGTATTTCCGGTTGTCACTGTAGCGCTCTATATTTACCGCCATGCTGTCGGACTCGAAAATAAAATCGTCGATCGCTTCCTCGGCCCCAGTGACGGTCAGCCCGGAATGGGAATACCAGTCGCAGTCCGATTCTGCCGCCCTGGCCTCTTCCTCACTCACTTCATATTCCTGGTACGTGCTGCCGTATCCGTCGTCCCATTTATCTCCCCCGTCGGGCAGCTCCAGGATAAATCCGTCACCGCCCGTTCCATAGGGAACTTTCGGTTCTGCAAATATCACTCCTATTATCACAACCGCGGCCAAAGCCGTGGCGATGATGACCGACGGAGGAAAACCGCTTCGCCGTCTCCCACCCGCCGGATGGTATACGGGGCCCGGTCTGCCAGAAGGAGGCGGAAGATGGTTTATCTCCGGCTGCCGGCGCTGTGTTTCCGCCCTCCCGTATATGGATTCCGGAGTATTATGCGGCACGTCTTCCCCGGGGGAAATATCGTCATACTGTCTTTCGCCGCCCGCCGGTGATTCTTTCACAGAGTACGGGGATGCGTCGCCGCGGCTTTCATTCAGGTTATAGTTTCGCCTCTCGTATCTGGGCTGCCATACGATCTTTTTGCAGACCGGACAGAAATTACCCGGCTTAAGTTCTGTGTCACAGACCGGGCAGATTTTCTTTTTCATCCCTCGTCCCCTCCTCTTCCGTAAAATGATGCACGGTGTTCTTCCTGTTTTTCCGGCGTTACTGGATTTTCAGGCTCCACTGGCTGCAGTCCCATACTTTTGTGGCAAAACCTTCGTAAAAGTCGGGCTCATGGCAGATTAAAACAATATTACCCTTGTATTCCGTCAGGGCGCGTTTTAACTCTTCCTTTGCCTCCACATCCAGATGGTTGGTCGGCTCGTCCAGAAGAAGCAGGTTTGACTCCCTGTTAATCAGTTTACATAACCTTACCTTCGCCTGTTCGCCGCCGCTCAGAACCCGGACCTGGCTCTCGATATGTTTGGTGGTCAGGCCGCATTTTGCCAGGGCGGAGCGAACCTGGTACTGGGTATAGGAAGGGAATTCCTTCCATATTTCCTCAATACAGGTAGTCGTATTGCCCGGGGCCATCTCCTGTTCAAAATATCCGATATAGAGATAGTCGCCCAACGTCACCTTGCCCTCCAGGGCGGGTATCAGGCCGAGAATGCTCTTCAAAAGCGTGGTTTTACCAATTCCGTTGGCGCCGGTCAGCACAATTTTCTCACCGCGCTCCATATAGAGATCGAGCGGTTTGGAGAGCGGCTCATCGTATCCGATTACCAGTCTCTCGGTCTCAAAAATACATTTTCCCGTGGCCCTTGCCTCCAGGAAATGGAATTCCGGCTTTGGTTTTTCCCTCGCCAGCTCAATCACATCCATCTTGTCCAGCTTCTTCTGGCGTGACATCGCCATATTTCTCGTGGCAACTCTGGCCTTATTGCGTGCAACGAAATCCTGGAGCTGGGAGATCTCCTGCTGCTGTTTCTTATAGGCAGCTTCCAACTGGCTCTTTTTAACCTCGTACACTTCCTGGAATTTATCATAATCTCCCACATACCGGTCAAGGCGCTGGTTTTCCATGTGGTAAATGATATTGATAACGCTGTTCAGGAACGGAATGTCATGGGAAATCAGAATAAAGGCATTCTCATATTCCAGCAGGTAGCGTTTCAGCCATTCAATATGCTGCACATCCAGATAGTTAGTCGGCTCGTCCAGAAGCAGGATATCCGGCTTCTCCAGGAGCAGTTTGCCCAGAAGGACCTTGGTTCTCTGGCCTCCGCTCAGATCGGTTACATCCTTGTCCAGACCGATATCCGTAAGTCCCAGGGCGCGTCCGACCTCCTCCACCTTGGCATCAATGGAATAGAAGTCATGGTTCATCAGAAGATCCTGGATGGTTCCCAGCTCTTCCATCATCGCATTCATCTCATCCTCAGGCGCATCACCCAGGTGATCACAGATGTCGTTCATCTGCCCCTCCAGTTCAAACAGGAAGGCGAACGCGTTCTTTAAAACATCACGGATTGTCATTCCCTTTTCCAGTACCGTATGCTGATCCAGATAGCCGATGCGGACTCTCTTCGCCCACTCCACTTTTCCCTCATCCGGCTGCAGTTTGCCGGTAATAATATTCATGAACGTGGATTTTCCTTCTCCGTTCGCTCCGATCAGGCCGATATGCTCCCCTTTCAGCAAACGGAAAGATACATCCTGAAAAATTGCCCTGTCGCCAAATCCGTGGCTCAAATGTTCTACGTTTAAAATACTCATTTTATAAACTCCTCGATTTAAATCAGGGACAGAACCCCGTTAATTGGGAATTCCGACGCCTGTTTTATTCTTTATTTGCTTTCCACCTCACCATTCTACATGACAAAACGGGATGATGCAAGTGGGAATGATGATTGGGACGGGGGTGAGCGGGAGCGGCTGTGTGTTTCACGCTGTTAGAAGAATGGGCTTGGAGGGAACTATGGATATGTGGACGTAAAAATGGGGTTGGAGGATAAAAAAACTCCCAGTGGGGAGTTTCAGCTTGTCGACAAACTATATTTTCCTTATATCAGGAGTTTGAGGGTGTAACCCTCATTTCAAATCTTCCTTCGGTGACTAGAATTTATGGCGTTATGCCATGAATTCTACAGAGTGGCGACTTTGTCGACACTCGTACGTTTTGAGATTTCCGCTATGGGCAGGCCCTGGTTCAGGCAGCGTTTTATTACGCTTTCCATGCTCTCGGAAACTTCTATGATGTATTTGTCCGGATCGTAAAAGCGCATGCTTTGCTGGCCCCACGGGTATTCTTTCAGATGGTGTATGAATTCCACGTCTTCTGTTTGATCCAGTCTTTTCTCACATTCTTCGATGTTTTCGGCTTCAAAGTAGAGCTGGAAGTTATTGGCCTCTGATTTCAGGGGCAGCGCTGTTCCTGTGATTGCCTCGTAATTGGTCTGCAGGCTGAGACCGTTTTCTAATGAAATATGCTCTCCCAAGTCCATAATTACTTTTTGTTGCATTATTTTTTCGTAGAAATTTCTTGATTTTGCCATATCTTTTACCACAATCAATGTGCCTCCGTACCTCATATCAGTACCTCCTTTTTCTACTATTATAATCTAAAATTTTGCTATCTCACTGTAAAAATCGGACATGTTGCTCCGATATTCCTGAGGGGTGATGCCGCATACCGCTTTAAAGTCCCTGATATAATGTGAGATGTCGTAAAATCCGGATTCCTCCGAGATAAAGGAAATACTGTTTTTGGCATTGTGAAGCAGATGGATGGTTCTGTTGATGCGCACGATTCTTGAAAAGTGTTTGATATTCAGTCCCAGGAATTGATTGAAGAGCCGGTTCAGATGCCGCTCACTGTAAAAGGTCTTCTCTGCTATTTCTCTAGGAGTGATGCTGCCACAATGTTCTATGATCAGCCGGACAGCCAGACTAAACTCATCCGGGTAACGGCAGCACCGGACGGAAAGAAGCAGGCGCTCGGTGCTGCCGAGTAATTCCCGTGCCGTCACCGCATCGCGGAATATTTCTTTGACAGACGAATCCAACGAAGGATCAATCGTTTCAAAAGGAATTATTCTATCTGTCAATTCATTCTGCCCCATCCCCGTAAAAACAAAAAGCCCCGCCGGCTGAAATTCTATGATAAATATAACGCTGCATTCATTCGCACTCTTCCCCACCGCATACGGCCTGGAAGACGGTCCAAACAACCGCCCCCGCAGGCGATTCCCTCCATCAGACTCTTCATATGTAAATACAAGTGTCGCGCTTCCATGGGGTACGACCGTATAGTCCTCAGAAACAACGCCCTTTTCCGGAAATGTAACAGTAAAATTAGATATTAAAGCTTTCAACGGCTCGGAGGGAGAAAAATAAGCAAAATTGTCTTCACAAATCAAAATCTCATTCTCATCCACCGCCGTAAAATCGGCGCTATCCTTCGTAATCATCCGGCTCCATACCACCTTCCAACTCAAAACACCTCACTATAAAAACATCGGAACAAAAAGCAAATCTTCATCAAGTGCAGTTAGAATACCATACAATTCCAATGATTAACAGGGTAATTTATCATCATTTAGCAGATATTTTACCAAAACAGAGAGGAAAGAGCCCGGTGGGCCGGACTCGCGCAGACGCATAGCGGCATATTACATCTTTGCGCGAGTGTGTGTCCTGCCCAGAGCTAATACCACCGCACCGGCGACAGCTCATTATTTACCCCTTTGGATACAAGAATCTGATGCAGATCAATAATCCCGTTGTGGAAGGTCGCCGCACAGGAGCAGAGATAAAGTTCCCACATCCTGGCAAACTTCTCGTCAAACATTTCCTTTACCTCATCGATGTGTTCCCTGTAATTATGTTCCCAGCATCGGAGGGTTTTATTATAATGCAGGCGCAGGTTCTCCACGTCCAGCGTGTGAAAATTGTCCTCGCACAGGCAGTACAGCATTTCCCTGAGGCTCGGCACGACACCGCCCGGGAATATATATTTTTTGATCCACGGATCTCCCGGATACTCTTTCAACCCGCTGATAAAGTGGAGAAGAAACAGGCCGCCCGGTTTCAGGACACTGTTTACACAGTCCGTAAAAAGCTGGTAATTTCCTCTTCCCACATGCTCCACCATGCCGACGCTTACCGCCCTGTCAAAGCTCAGTCCCGTCTCGGGTAAATCCCGGTAATCCATCAGTTTTACCGTCAGCAGATCCTCCAGTCCTTCCTCGCTGATCCGGCGGGAGAATTCACGGTATTGTTCCTCGCTGAGGGTAATTCCCGTTCCCTTAACGCGGTACTGTTTTGCGGCGCGTATCAGCAGATATCCCCAGCCGCACCCGATGTCCACAAGACTCATTCCCTCTTTCAGGCAGAGCTTGCTCAGGATATAATCCACCTTGTTTTCCTGGGCCTGTTGCAGAGTGTCGTCCTCATTCCTGAAATATCCGCAGGAATAGCTCATCGTTTCATCCAGCCAGAGCTTATAAAATTCATTGCCAATGTCGTAGTGGCTCGTCACTTCCGTTTTCTGGTTCTTCCGGGACAGAGCCGGATAGAGGAGCTTTTTCAGCCCTTTCCTGTCCGTGGAGAATTTCCCCATCTGCCCCAGGAAATGATCCAGCGCGTGGTAGAGATCTCCCTCTATATCGAGGGCCCCTTCCATATATGCCTCCCCCAGCGCCAGCGACGTGCTGGAGGCCAGATTCGTAAGCGGAATAGGGTGCTTGATGCTGACTGCAAATTCCGGCTCCCCCTCCCCGACGCTGAATTCTTTTCCATCTACCTTTATCAGAAACGGGTGCTCTGAAAAACGTTTCATAAAATTCACCATTACATTTTCTTCCAATTCCCTGACCATTTTAGTTCCACCTTTCTTTCCGGTTCCTTTTTCTTACAGTTTTTCCAGGAAGAAAAGATTTTATACCGGACCTTTGCCAGCTCCGATATGAGTATCACGGAACCTCCCAGAAGCACAATCCGCACCCACATGAACCCGGGAAGCGGCACCGTGCCGAAAAACGCGCCGCCATACTGCGTGATGACAACCTGCAGCCCGAAGGTCAGGGCGAAAACTCCCAGCATCAGCCGGTTGGTGGCCACATTCTTTAAGATGCTTTTATTACCCAGTTCGCGGCTGTTAAAGGCGTTGAACAACTGGAGCACCACAAACAGCGTAAACAGGATGGTAGGGAGCTGCTCCTGCGTCCCTCCGAGAAAATTAGTCCAGTGCTGGGCCATAAATACCACGGATATAAAAATACCGTTGACCAGAATCCTTTTGAGCATTCCGCGTGAAACGATGTTGGAATCGCGCCCTGTGGGTTTCCGGTCCATCAGATCACCCCTGATCGGCTCCAGTCCCAGTGTCAGCGCAGGCGGGCCGTCCATAATAATATTAATCCATAAAAGCTGGAGCGCCGTAAAGGGAGCCGTAAATCCGGAGAGAATGGACGCCAGCACTACGATGACCGAGGACAGGTTCACCGTGAGCTGGAACTGGATGAAACGCTGGAAATTTTCGTAGATTCCGCGTCCCCACTGGACGGCCTTCACGATTGTGGAAAAGCTGTCGTCCAGCAGGACAATGTCACTGGCCTCTTTGGACACTTCCGTACCCGAAATCCCCATTGCCACTCCGACGTCTGCGTTTTTAATGGCCGGAGCGTCGTTGATGCCGTCTCCGGTAACCGCCACCACATTACCAAGCGATTTGAGCGTATTTACCACCCTCATCTTGATGACGGGCGTACTCCTGGCGATTACGCTGATTCCCGGAATCGCTGCGGCCAGTTCCTGCTCCGAAAGTCCTTCTATCTCGCCCGCTTCCACGGCCGTGTGGGCATTATCGAGAAGGCCCAGCTCCCCTGCAATCGCCCTGGCCGTCACAATATTGTCGCCGGTCAGCATTTTCAGGTCGATGCCCGCCGCACGGCAGCGCACAGCCGCCTGATATACATCATTCCTAAGCGGATCTGTGATTGCCGCAAACCCGTCGAACACCATCTCCGATTCAATTCCGGCCCGCTCCGTTTCAAAATTGGGTTCCATGTCCAGGTTCTTATGGGCAAATCCAATGACGCGGCAGGCTTTTGACTGAAATTCCACAATCTGTGCCTCCGCCTCCTGCCGCTCTTTCTCTCCCATCCCGCACATGGACATAATTTTTTCCGGGCTGCCCTTGCTGTAAGCAAGACAGACTTTGCCGTCCGCGATCACGGTTGTCATATTTTTGCTCTCCGAGGTAAATGGGTATCTGTGGAGAATCTCTGCGCCGGAACGCAGCTTCCTGTAATCATATCCCGCTTTTCCGGCAGCCGCCAGGAGGGAACATTCCGTCGGATTACCGATGAATTCCATCCGCCCGTCTTCCTGCCTAAGATCCGCGGTGGAGTTGATGCAGAAGTTTTCCAGCAGATCGCAATCCGTCAGTTCATCCGGCTTTACCAGCGTCCCATGAAAAAACACATCCGTCACCGTCATTTTATTTTTTGTCAGGGTTCCGGTCTTATCGGAACAAATCACATTGATGCAGCCGACTGTCTCGCAGGCGATCATTTTCTTCACCAGAGCGTTCTGTTTGGACATCTTGATGATATTGATCGCCAGGGATACGGCGACGATGGTCGGCAGGCCCTCCGGCACAGCCGCGACTATCAGGACAATACTGGTGATAAACGCCTCCGAAACCGTATCAAGCGACGCTGTGCCATTTGAGATAAAGATAAAAAGCTGGAGAAGAAAAACGGCCGCGGCCGCGGTGGTTCCCAGGACCGTAATGTTTTTTCCCAGGCGGGCCATCTTCTCCTGAAGCGGCGTCGTACTTTTGTCTACGGAAGAAAGCTCCCCTGCTATTTTTCCGAATTCCGTATGATCACCGACTCCGGTCACCACCATCCTGCCGCTGCCCTCCGTGATAAAGCATCCCGAGTAGAGCATATTGCTGCGCTCGGCAACCGGCGTCTTTTCATCGGTAAATACGGCCTGCGCGTCTTTTTTCACAGGCATACTCTCACCGGTCAGGGCCGATTCGTCCGCCATCAGCGCCGTGCTCTCCAAAAGTCTTCCGTCCGCGGGCAGTTTATCACCTGTCTCTATGTACAGGATATCACCGGCCACCACCTCCTTTTGCGGAATCATTCTGATTTCCCCATTCCGCATGGCTCTTACCTGTGCATCCTCGCCAATCCGGCTCAGGGTTTCGAAGGCTTTTGCACTTTTGCCCTCCATAAATACCGTAATCACGACGGACAGGGAAATGGCGGCAAAGATACCGGCACATTCCAGAAAGTCGGCCTCACCTCCGGTGTAATATCTCGTTACATTGACTCCCAGGGTAATAAAACCGGCGAGAATCAGCATGATAATCATAGGCTCGGAAGATGCCTCCAGGATTCTGTGAAAAAGAGATTCCGGTTTTTCCCTTGTAAATCGGTTTGCGCCGTAAACCTCCCTGTTTTTCTTTACCTGTTCCTCTGTCAGTCCTCTGCCTGGATCACTCTTAAGGCAGACCAGCAGCTCCTCTCTGTTTCTTGTAAATTCACTCATACCAGGTTACCTCCTTTGATTATAGAATGAATAAAAAAAGACCCAAATACAGCCCTCCAGGCCATACATGGATCTTCTTGAAAATAAAAAAAGACTGGTGTACGGCTAAAAAGCTATACATGAGTCTCGTTATTTAAGACAAGCCAGACCGAATCCGGTCAGTATGTTGACTTGCCACGCATACTGCGCTTACTACTCCCTCACGGGTGTTTTTCAATTGTTTTCCTATCGTAACAGAGGAACCTCCATTTGTCAAGTTTATTACGGGAAAAAGCACAACCCCGGCAAGTCCTTTCTTGTATTTTTATCTTTGGACGACCCGTATGGAATTTTTCTTTCGTCCATTATTTTAAACGACCCCTTGAACTTGTGGGAAAAATTATATATGATAGAAAAGATTCCAGTGATTGTCATAATACGACAGAAATCATCATAACCGCCCGATACGGGGCAGAAACCGGGAGTGATTTTATGTATACTTATAATTGGTACCAATGGTTGGCCTTCTTCTATATATATTGTTTCTTTGGGTGGATTTTTGAGTCCATCTACGTTTCACTGAAACAAAGACACTTTGTAAACCGGGGCTTCCTCCGCATTCCCATGCTGCCGCTCTATGGCTCCGGGGCCGTCATGATGCTGTGGGTTTCCCTGCCGTTTAAAAATAACCTGTTTCTCGTGTATATCTCCGGCGTGATCGCCGCTACCGCGCTCGAATATGTGACCGGATATGTGATGGAGCAGCTTTTTAAAATCCGTTACTGGGATTACAGTAACCAGAAATTCCAGATACACGGATATATCTGCCTGTCCTCTTCCATCGCCTGGGGCTTTCTCACGATACTAATGACAGAATTAATTCACGAACCCATCTCCAGGATTGTGCTCAACTTTAACCCTAATATCCTGCTGTTCTGCGTTTTCGCCATGACCGTCCTGTTCACTGCCGACGCCTACGAGTCCACGAAGGAGGCTCTGGCTCTCGGAAAGTCTTTGGAGGCCATGACAAAGCTGAAGGCGGAGATGGAGGATCTCCAGGCCCGCATTGCAGCGCTGAAGGAAGAGGCGGCCGAACACGTCTCTGCCGTCAGGGAAGGAACGGCTGAACGGCTGGCCAGTGCAAAAGAAGAAACGGTTGAAATACTGGCTGCCGCCAGAGAGGAGACGGCCGGGAGACTGGCTGCCGCCAAAGAAGTTTCAGCCGGGAGACTGGCCGCCGCCAAAGAAGTTTCAGCCGAGAAGCTGGCCGCCGCCAAAGAAGTTTCAGCCGAACGGCTGGCTGCCGTCCGGGAGAATACACGTGAGAAGCTGGCTCTGCTTACAGGCCAGTTAGAGGAAGTAACACAGCGGCGTCACGACCTGCTGCCGAAAAACAGCTTCCATCACTTCTACCGTAGAGGACTGCTAAGGGGTAACCCGGGAGCCGTATCCACCAGATTTTCCGCTGCCCTGAAAGAACTGAAAGAGCAGCTTCAGGAATTGAACGATTAACAGTAAACTGTCCGTTTTACTGCAAAACGCTTTTACTGCTGCAAAAGAAAAAGCCGGAGGCCACTCTCCGACTTTTTCTTTATCCGTTATTTTCTTCTTTATTATTTTTCTTTTTCTGCTTTAATACGGTCCGGCTCAAAATCATCTTCCACCTTCAGCCCGCCATCTTTTTCTTAAGTACACGGACCCTGGCGCTGTTCAGTTCTATCAGGGCCAAAGCTGCGCCAAGGGGGAGCAGACAGGACCAGATGCCGGCGATCTGCCACTTACTGACTGCAATAAAGCCGCCCAGCACGCCGATTTGGAAGGAAAGAAGCGTAGACGCATAAAATATCGCTTTTTCTTTTTCCTTCGCTTCTTTTGTCCTGAAATAGTCCGTGAGGGCCAGTACCATCTGTTTCAGATTGTTAGTTGAAAATGTAGTGGCGCTGTTGTATCCCCTCGCTCCGCTGAAGACTCCCCACTGGAATGCCGAAACCGCGAAAATCGGGTACAGGGCAACCACGTTATTCATCTCAGCCGGCAGAAATCCCGCCAGGACAACCCCCGTAATTTCAACCCAGATACAAATTCTTCTGATGTCACCCTTTACATACTTTGGCAGCAGATATGCGGCAATCATTGACGCAATGAAAATCATCAGGGCGATCACGCGTATCACTATCTCCTGAAAACTTCCGCCAAACCAGCCCGTAACCAGATAAATCATGTTACCGGTCTGGGCGGAACCGAAGTTTCCACCTCGTAATAATATTGTATAGACGCCTAAAAAGCCTCCTATATAAGACATAATATAATGCAGTGTCGTATCCATTTTAACCTTTTCCTTCTAAAATTATGTTTTTATCATAATACCATATTGACGGATTAATTTAAAATACATATAATATCACTATTATCATACAAAAAAGGTATCGTAAAATGGAACTTCGAACTTTAAAATATTTTCTGACCGTTGCCTCCGAACTGAATATTACCCATGCCGCACGCAAGCTCAACATCTCCCAGCCGCCCTTAAGCAGACAGCTGAGCCAGCTGGAGGAAGAACTTGGGGTTCAGCTTTTCGTGCGCGGAAAACGGAAAATCCAGCTGACGGAGGAGGGGAAATACCTGGCACAGCAGGCGGAACACATTCTCAATCTGGCGGAACACACCGCAAAACAGCTGGATCTGATGAAACAGGAAACTGTAAAGGGAACCCTGCTGCTGGGCGTCACCGAGACGTGCAGCGCCAGTGTCCTGCCCGCCATTCTGCCCGATTTTAAGACACTGTACCCGCAAATCAGCTATGATATCTGGTGCGGAAACAGTAATGACGTCTGCCGCCGCATCAAGGAGGGCATTGCCGATATCGGAATCGTGCGTGCGCCGCTGGAACAGCAGAAATTTGAAACCGTCTTTCTGAAGACTGAAACGTGGATTGCCATTATCAGCAAAAATCATCCATTGGCCGGTGAGACATGCGTCTCCCTGGAACGGCTCAGCCAGGAACCGCTGTTCATTCCCTCCCGTCAGCCGCTTCAGCGTGAAATACTGAACTGGTTCAGCTCCGCCTCGGAAAGTTACCAGATATTCGCGCTTTATAACCAGCTCGCTGGAATCATCCCTCTGATCGCTCAGAATACAGGGGTTGCCATCTGCCCGGAATCCGTCAAACTCTATACGGATGACCGGAGGCTGGCTTATTTAAAAATCACCGAACCGGAGCCAACCTCCCATCTCTATATGATTTGCGGACGTAACCGACTGCTCCCGGCCGGAGCCAAAGCGTTCTGGAATTATGTGAAACAGGCATTCTCCGGGGCGGATGAACCATTATAAGTCATCCGGCCTCTTAATCTCACGGATTACATCCAGAACCGTTCCGTCCCTGTACTCGACAATACAGGTGATTTTATCCGTGCACTCGATCGGTTTCGGCGTTCCCGTCATCCCCTCAGCAATAAGCCGGAGTTCTTCGATGGTAACCAGCTTCAGATTCGTCTTTTCAAGGTCTTCCTTCAATTCCTGATAATTTTTATGTCTCGGATTCAGGGCAATACCTGCTTCCGTGACAACAACGGCCACCGTATCTCCCGGCGTACAGCAGGTAAACACCTTTTTCACGACCGACGGGATACGTCCTCTGACAATCGGCAGCACCACAATGGAAATCTGGGCTCCCGCCGCCACATCGGGCCCGCCGCCGAGTCCTCCCATCATCTCTCCGCTGCAGCCGGTCAGGATATTGACGTTAAAATCCGTATCTACTTCCAGAGCCGCCAGGACTCCGAACGTCTCCCGGTTCAGCATGCATCCCTTCCTGCCTGGATTGGCATAAAGGGAGTTATCAATTTCAATGATGCCTGGATAGTCTACAATTGCTTTTGCGGCCACGGCGTCAAACGACTGGGAACAGGCCACGGCGCGGACAAGGCCTTTTTCATGCATCTCCACGATTGCCGCCGGAATTCCGCCCAGGGCCATGGAGGCCTTTACGCCTCTCTCCTCCATCTTTTCTTCCAGATATTTCGTGCAGGCGATGCTGATGGCTCCGGCTCCCGTCTGGAATACAAAACCGTCGGTAAAACGCCTCGACGCGGCCATCACTTCGGCCGCCCTCTTTGCAATCAGAAGATCCCTTGGGTTCTTCGTCACTCTGGCCGCCCCGGCACCTATCTTTGCCGTATCTCCGATGGAATCTACCACCACCACATAATCTACATATTCCTGTGAAATACTGATCGGGATACAGGGGTATTCCACCAGGTTATCGGTAACAATAATCACTTTTTCTGCGGTCATTGCATCAATAAAGGAGTATCCCAGCGCCCCGCAGGCATTCGGTCCCACAAGGCCCGTCGCATTGCCGTAATCATCGGCCGCCGAGGCTCCGATAAAGGCCACGTCAACCGACAGTTCGCCCGCCTCAATCGCCCTTGGCCTTGCGCCATGGGGACGGAGAATCACCGGTTCCTCCATCACGCCGTCCAGTACGGCGTCCCCCAGTTCGCCCCTGATTCCGCTGGCTTCGATCCGCACGATTGTGCCATCCTTTACAAAGTCCACGATGGACGGATTCTTAATATTTACCACGGCGCTGGGGGCAAATTTAAGGCCTTTGATACCCAGCTCTTTAATTACCGTCAAAACCTGCCCGATAATCTGATCTCCCTCGCGGAAGCTGTGATGGAAGGATATCGTCATACCGTCTTTCAGTCCGCTTGCTATAATTGCCTCTTTTAAGCCCGGCTGCAGCTTCCGGTCTCCCGGCCTCACTGTGGCCAGGTGTCTGGCCGATGCCACCGGCTTTTCCGAAGAGCAGCCGCCTTCGATCCCGGTATAAGGTTTGACTTTGTAGTCCCCTATCATTTCGGGAAGTTCTCTTCCCACCGCATTTTTAATCAAGGTTCTCACCTCCCACGTTCATTCCGGCCGCCCTGGCCTTCTCAAGGGTTGCCTTTGCGCGCAGCTCCATCGGTTTATCGAGCATGCTGCCGTCCAGCGTGATGACACCCTTTCCCTTCTGCTTTCCTTCTTCCAGAGTCTGAAGCACTCTCACCGCATAGCGCACTTCCTTCTCACTTGGAGCAAAACAGGCATTGACCGCCTCAATCTGTTTTGGATGGATTACCGTTTTGCCGTCGAATCCCAGATTTCGTGACAGGGCGGCATCCTCTTTAAGCCCCTCCATATCGTTAATATTGGAAAATACAATGTCAAGGGCGTCGATTCCTGCCTCACGGCATGCCAGAAGAACGGCATTCCTCGCATAAAACACCTCCATGCCGGTTCTTGTCCTGACCGCTCCCATACTGGCAGTAAAATCCTCCGCCCCGAGAGCCATTGCCTCCACACGCGGGTCGGCCAGGGCAATTTCCCTGGCATTCAGTACCCCCATATAGGATT
Organism: [Clostridium] symbiosum; assembly: GCA_036419695.1. Lineage (NCBI taxonomy): Bacteria > Bacillati > Bacillota > Clostridia > Lachnospirales > Lachnospiraceae > Otoolea > [Clostridium] symbiosum. Next base: position 709,177 of record CP143946.1, on the reverse strand, counting down.
CAATATTGCACCACAATCTCGTGGCCCCCTCTTCTATTCCCGCCTTTTTTTCAATCTCCGCTATTTTTGCGGAAATGGATTTCACCTCTCTTCCATATTCCACCTTGGGAATCCGGATAGCATCCGGCCTCGCCCGTACCACGGCCTCCAAATCCTCCTCAATGTATTCGGAGTAGATGCCGTTTACACGGACCACCACGTATTTATCCTTCGGTCTGTGGTATCGCAGGGCATTGCAGACCAGAAACCTGGCCGAGTCCTTCTCCGCGGCCGATACGGAGTCCTCCAGATCGTAAACGAGGCAGTCCTCCTCGTAGAACGCCGCCTGGATCATATTGACCGGGCTGGATGCGCTGGCATACAGGGATGTCCTTTTTAAGCTGCTTTTCTTTGTCAGGCTGTTTTCCATAATGCATCCTCCTTTGACCAGTCGTATTTCTCCCCGGAAGCGCGGAGAATCACGGCCTGCATTCTGGAACGTATCACGCAGTCCAGCGCTCCCTTGTCAACCAGGCTGACTTCGGCGTCCTCCACCCCAAACTCCTCCAGGACCTCTTTCACCGTCTTTAAGATCTCGTCACCAAAAATGGTTTTGACGACGCTGTCCAGTTCAATTTCTATTCCTTTTCCTTCATTCGGCCTGATTGTAATCTGCACATCGCTGGATTCCAGCGTGCCGCAGACGGCCGGTTTGTTAATCGTCATAGCGTCTCCCTCCGAAAAATGATATTACTTTTAATATAGCAGATTTTTATCATAATCAAAAATATGATTTTAATATGTCTCTCATAAGTAATACATATTTGATTTAGAAAAACAGGCATTGGAAATCTAATTTTAAAACTTCTGGCGTTCACACATTTTCCTTCGGTGTTCTATCCAAACTGCAAAAATGTTTTTCTTCTACTCTCCAACTTTTTCTGTTTGTTTTATTTGATATTTCAAATATGGAAACAGTCCGCCCGCCTTCATAATATCATTCTCCAGATTACTGACGGCATCACCGTGAAATTCTTTCCGGTTCGTCAAGTCCCGGATCGTCCCCGTTGCAGTGTCGATCTCAAGTTCATCTTTATCTGATATCTCACCATTTTTAATCGCTGCCCCAAGACCTTTGACAAAGAGAACCAGATATCCGTTATTGACCGCATTCCGGTAATAAATTCTGGAAAACGTCTCCGCCAGGACACAGGGAACACCTCCGTACTGGAGACAGTACACGGCATGTTCCCGGCTGGAACCGCAGCCGAAGTTTTTTCCGGCCACAACTATGTCACCCGGCTTTACTTCTTTGGCAAAGTTCTCCTTGCCGGGATAATACTCAAATGCATACTGGGGCATATTTTCCGGATCCGTCTCCGCCAGATATTTATTGTGGTATATCAAATCGGTATCGACATCATCGCCGAATACCCAGGCTCTCCCTTTAAAAATGCTCATATTCATTTCCTCCATTTTCCCAATTATCCGAGAATCTCCCTCGGGTCGGTGATACAGCCTCTGACCGCCGTCGCCATGGCCGACATCGGGCTCATCAGATAGGTATGGCTTCCCTTCCCCACTTTGCCGATAAAGTTCCTGTTGGTTGTGGAACAGCCGACGTCACCGGACGGCAGGGCTCCGTAGTGCTCCGCGGTGCACAGGGAACAGGTAGGATTTGTAAATACAATGCCTGCTTCCAGAAATTTTTCAATCATTCCCTCTTTTGCGCACCGTATCTGAACTTCCGTAGTGCTCGGGGTAATAATCGCACGGATACCGGGACTGATTTTCCCTCCCCCGGCCATCAGCACGTCATAGGCTGCCTTCAAATCTTCAAAGCGGCCGTTGGAACAGGAACCGATATGAATCTGGTCAACCGCGGTGCCTGCAACTTCGCGCACGGGACGGACATTATCCGGGGCGTCCGGACAGGATGCCAGCGGTTCCAGATCCGTCACATCATAGTGCAATACCCTGCAGTATTCCGCATCGGAATCGGCTGAGAGCAGCTTCGCACGCTCTCTTACCTCCTCCCCTGCCCTCTCTGCCAGCCATTCAAGGACTTCTCCGTTCGGCATAATTAACGGGACTTTTCCGCTCATTTCCGTGACCATGGAACAGAGTGTCAGCCGTTCTGCCAGTGTAGCGCGTTCGATTGTCTCACTGGTAAATTCAACTGCGAGGAAATCCATACCGCTGGCTCCCAAATCACCGACAATGTGGGTCAGCAGATCCCGCATGCACACTCCTCTTTGAAAGGAGCCGGTAACTTCTATTTTCATCGTCTCCGGCACGCGGAACCAGTTTGTCCCATTGATATAAGACGCCGCAATATCGGAATTTCCCACACCGGTTGCAAATGCGCCGACTGCTCCCAGAAGGTTCATATGGCTGTCCGTTCCCAGGACCACATCTCCCGGTTTTATCAGGCCGTGCTCCAGCATAACATGCTGGCCGATGCCGTGGTTGATATCAAATACATGCCTGATTCCCTGGCGTCTGGCAAACTCACGGATGATTTTCTGGTTGTTGGAAACCTTCTCCGAATGGGAGGGCGCCTGAAGATCAAAGGTATATGCAATCTTATCGGGATCCCATACTTTTGCGTCCTTCCCCATCTCCTTTTCAAACTGCAGTACGCAGTTGGCCCCTCCAAAATCACGGGCGGAGGCCAAATCAATCCTGCACCATATGCGGTCACCGACCTCAACCGGATGGCCGGATGCCCGCTCCATTATCTTTACAATTGCTGTCTTTCCCATTTTTTCCCCTTTCACCGCTGCGGCTATTTCATGCCGAGAAATGATTTTACCGCTTCAAAATTGATAAAATCCGCCTTGTTAATCACAACCCCCTCCGGACTGCGGAGAGTCCCATCCCCCTCGTGGGCATGGTTTGCTATGATATGGCCGATTCTGCTGGAGCAGCCGTTACGCAGTGCCAGCACCGTGCCCGAAAATGGATGGCGCAGGTTCTTGCCGAGTTCTGATTTTACCGTAACTCCATCCTCATTTTTTTCATACTCAATCAGCTTTCCCACATCATGGAGCAGAGCCCCAGCAATCAACTCGTCGTGATCCAGGGTGAAAGCGGCGTCTTTCTTCGAATAGATATCATTAAATTCGTCCATGGCGGCTCTGGAAATCCGGGTAACGCCGCGCACGTGATCCAGATAACTGAACGGACAGTCCGGTATCAGCAGGGTAAACGGGATGTTATCCATATCATCCGGTTCCCAGCCTCCGGTTTTCAGTGCATCTATGTAGGTTGCGACCACCTTGTCCTGAAGTTCCCCGTCGTGAATCCAGCCGATTTCAGGGAACAGTTCTCTGATTCTTTCTTCCATTTTTATCACCTTTCCTCCGTCAGTTCCTGTCCTTATCTGTTCATACTTTACCAGTTCAGCAGGGACAGGAAATCACCCGGGTTTGTCTCCTGTTCAAACCGTGTACAGCGGTCAATGACCTCTTTTATTGTCTCTTCCTTCAAAAGTCCCGTAGCCGCTGTGACAAACTTTTTAACCAGTTCATCAAATCCGACCGGGTTCTGCGGGGAACCTTTCAGGTCATAGCACCCTTCCCCGTATTCGGTCCCGTCCTTCATGATGATTTTTACCTGTGCTCCCCGTTTTTTGGGGTACAGGGCATTGACCTCATCATCAATGCGGACTGTCACCAGCTTTGCCAGTTTCAGATACTCCTGGTTTGTATAAGCTTCTTCCTTCAGATGGCGGACGGCAACGCCATGCTCCTTAAGCGCCAGGGCAACACCGTAAGGAATGCTGAACTTTGCCTCGCCCGGATTCTTTGGTTCATAAATAATTCCGGTCAGCTCATATGCCACCCTGTGGGTTCCTACCTCCACGGCAGCCACATCTTCCGGAACAATATGATTCTTTACCGCCAGATTCAATACGGCCTCAATGGCCGGCTGGGAATGACGGCAGGTCGGATAAAATTTATTATAGGTCTCCGATATCTGATAATCCTTCCCAAGCCCTTCCGTTACCGTCTCCGGGCTGATGGTTTTGCTCATCGCCTGGAACAGTCCCGTCCTGCCCTCGAAAACGGTTGTAGTTCCCGGCAGCCCCTGTTCCGCCACATAGGCACAGCAGATACCGTTGTAGGCGGCATTGCCCACCATCACACATTTGGACTGCTGCCCCGAGACGGTGGCCTCCATCAAGCCGGAAGCCTGAAGACCCGCCATGCCAAGGCCGTTGGCCATCCTCCCTTCGTCCAGTTTCATCAGTTTGCCGGTGACTGCCATCGCGCCTACCGTATCACAGGTTGCCGTCGGATGAAATCCCCGGTCAATGAGCTGGGGGCTCTGTGCAACCGCAAGCCGATATACAATCTCATATCCCAGCACAATTGCGGTCAGTATTTCTTTTCCCGTGGCATTCAGCTTTGCCCCCATGACCAAAGCCGTCGGAACAACCACTGCACCCGCATGGACGCCGGCAAATTTATGTCCGTCATCCAGTTCTATTGAATGGGCGAATGTAGCGTTCAGCATCGCCGCTCGTGGGGCAGGAAAACGTAGACAGGGATTTTCTCCGATAATTCCGCATTCTCCTTTTCCAATCTTTTCCATCGCTGCAATCAGCGCATCCGCATAATTCCATCCTGCGCGGCCCGCCAGCATGGCGCCGATTGTGTCCAGCAGACGCTCCCTGGCTAGATCTGCCACACCGGACGGAAGATCTCCGTAATTTGTCTTTACAAGAAAATCCGCAAACTGATGTGTTAATTCCATTTTTACTTCCTCCTGTGATATGATAATAGCAGTTATTAGGAGAACAAATTCATATAAAACAAAGCTTTCTCGGAAATTTTCTTCAAAATAAGAGAATTAAACTGTTCAAAAAAACTTTATTCTCTGATATAAACATATCCCTCCATAATGCGGCGCGCCGTACGGTCCAGATTACCGCTTAGAACATCATGGCTTCCATCCTCATTGATTTTTAAATCAGCATAGGTATCCATGATTCCCCACGGATGTCCGATACGGAGATGCTCAATGCGGTTGGTTCCCAGTGTCCGTCCGACAATTTCATTCACAATAGTCCCCGGAGTATTGGCAGCCGTTATAGTACAGATTGCTCCTGTCCCCATATAAGCGTCTATCATTTTCATTCCCACTGAAAAAAGGCGTGCCGTAATATCCGTTTCACCGGCGGCAATATTTTTTCCACTTCCTGCAACATAATCATGGGGGACCGTGACAAAAGCAATCTTTGGCAGAGTCTGGCTGTTTATTCTTGCATCTTCCAGATCTTTTGCAAAGCCCAGCAAAACAGCTCCTGTTCCGCGTATGAGTTCCAGAATCCTGCAGATTTCTTCACATTCAGGAAGGGCGTTAAATTCTGACGGTATTTCTGTTCCTTTTACCCCAAAATCCTCCGGGTGGACAAAAATCACGGGATTCGCCGAGTCAACAAAGGAATATTCATATATTTTCCCTTCAATTTCAATTGTATCTTTGGCATTTCCAGTTGGCAGAAGCTTTCCGGAAGCCGCTCCCTGGGGTGAGATAAATTTTAATGTCACTTTAGCAGCTGTGCCTGGCACTCCGTCAATTGAAAAATCACCTTCTGTCACGGCTCGGCCGTCTTTAACCGGCACACATTCTACGATTTCTTTTTGGGTATTTGTATTGAAAATATGTACTTCCGTCATCGGTTCCACTGCTTTAACAAGTCCCTCATCTATTGCGTACGGGCCTACCGCAGATGAAATATTACCACAGTTCATTGTTTTTCCGACAATTGGATGATTCACATCCACCTGCCCGAAATCGTAGTCAACATCAATTCCCGGACGTTCACTTTTTTTGATTACCGCCACTTTACTGGTTGAAGTATTTGCTCCGCCCATACCGTCAATCTGACGGCGGTCAGGACTTCCAAATGCACTCAAAATCACTTTATCACGCTCATCGGCATTTTCCGGCAAATCTTTGTCCTGGAAGAACACTGCTTTACTGGTGCCGCCTCTCATATAAACACACGGAATTTTCCTGTTTGGTTTGCACACTTTTTATATCCTCCTGTCCGTTTAAAGTTTTATTTATGCTGACGTTTTCCTTCCGCTCCCCTCCGTCTCCCAGGGTGCAAATAATTTATACATTCCCGTCAGCTCTTCGAAATTACGGATATCCCCGTACATTGCTTCTTCATGCTTGTGGAATGGAGTATCCGAAAGCAATCTTTTAAATTTTTCTTCCAACTCCTCCCAGCCAAAAGGAGTTTCCGACTCCCCTCTTGGCAGCGGCATCCACTGTTTGAACACTCTTCCTTCTGTTGTATAAATTATCATGTTAACAGCCGCCCAGTGGCTAGGATTCTCTTTAACGTATCCGTCTATTCTTTTATCCATTTTTAAGATGATTCTTGACGCCAGATGACGTATGTCTTCCCGTTCCATAGACTGGAGCAGTATCTCGTCACTACTTATGTGTCCCTCTGCCATTGCCACAGCCAGAACAAATTCAATACTGCACTGTGCGCCAATCAGAGTATCCGGCCGTGGATTTGACAGCCTTCCAACAAATGAAGTCGTCTGTATCTCTATTCTGTCGACATTTTTTGCCGTTATCCCCTCTTTTTTTCTGATATCCAACAGGGCATCCACCGCTCCGTGCAGTCCTCTCATGCAGGCATGCTGCTTAAAATAAGTTTCGTTAATTTTAAAATCCCGTCCCAAACCGGCCAATACATTTGAAGCATCCGGAGCATTAGAAAATGCCTGAAAAAATCCTTTATCTCCCTCAAATATTTGTTCCGGTCCGGTAAATCCCTGTTCCGCCAACTGTACAGCATCCATACCATTATTAACAGCCCAGCAGCCACACAGCACTTTCCCCATTGTTCCATCGTTCTGATATTCAATCAGCCCTCCTGAAAACGTGGAGGAAAGTCCCAAAGCATTTTTCATCTGCCGCACATCCAATCCATAGATTTTCCCAATTCCAGCAGCACAGGCAGCTGCACCGCAGACCCCCGTGGCATCAAATCCCCTCTCACGATATGATGACGGATTGATAGCCGAACCGATCCGGCAGTAGATATCATATCCGGCAACTATTGCAGTAATAATGTCTTTACCGCTGCTGTTCCTGAGCTCTCCTGCCGTCAGTACTGCCGGAAGAACCACACTCCCTGGATGCCCCATGGCATAACGGTGGCCATCGTCCAAATCGGTACATCTGGCCATAATTGTATGTGCCATCATGGAGTCTTCCTTCGACGCTTTTCCGCCCCCCATCAGAGAAACCTTCCGCTCCCCTCTGGTGGCTCTGGAATAGGTATCAATATACCTTAATATGTGTTTTCCCATATTACTGTATCTACCACAGCACATATTGCCAACACTGTCTAAAATACATTTTTTAGCCATATCTATTGTATCCTGGGGCAAATCCTCATATTTCAAGCTGACGATATACTCTGCCAGTTCATGTGCAATTCCTGTCATACATTTATATCCCCCTTTTTTTCAATGCTTTCGCCAAAAGCAGTGCCGCCACACAAAGGATCACTCCGGCCACATCGGCTATTATTCCAGGCCACAGCATCATAATCGCCGCAGCAGCCAATAATAGTCGAACCGCTTTATTTTGAGACGGTACCGCATACATTGCCCCGACTAAAGCGGTGATCGCAATAACCGCCATCACCGTTGTCTGGAAAACCTCAAACGGTGTCCCCTGCCCCAGTATGGAAGGGCGTAAAACAAACATATAAGGAAGAATAAAACCAGCCAGGCCAATTTTGACCGCTTTCCAACCAGTTCTGTTTGCATCTGCACCGGCAATACCTGCTCCAGCGTATGAAGCTAAAGCAACGGGCGGCGTAATAGCCGCTATAACTCCAAAGTAAAATACAAACATATGCGCACTGAGAGCAGGTACTCCCAATTCAATAAGTGCAGGGGCAGCTAAAACCGCCAGAATAATATAAACGCCTGAAGTCGGAAGTCCCATTCCCAGAATAACGCCGGCTATCATTGTTAAAATCATCAGAATATATAAATTGCCACCCGATAAAGCTACCAGTAGTCCAGAAAGCTTTAAACCAAGCCCTGTCAGCCCCAGCATGCCAATGGCAATACCTGCGGTTGCACAGGCCAAGGCCACACTGCTGATTTCTTTTGCCGACTGCCCCAGAGCTCTTGCAAGCTCTTTAGGGCCCATTTTATTTTCCTTTGTAAACCAGCTTACAATCAGCGTAAAAACACACGCATAGAGTGCGCTCTTATTACTCGATATCTGTAATACAACCATCATCACAATCAGGGCAATAATCGGAAAAAGCAGGAATCCCTCATAGCGAAGTACTTTCTTTCCATCAGGCAGTTCTGAAGCTTTCATCCCTTTTAAACCGGACTGCACCGCCAACAGGTCAACCACAACAAAGACTTCATAAAAATAAAGTGCCGCTGGTATAACCGCGCATAGCGCCACCACATTGTATGAAATTGCCAGATTCTGAGCCATGATAAACGCTGCTGCTCCCATAATAGGAGGCATTATCTGGCCTCCTGTAGATGCTACCGCGGATACCGCCCCGGCCACCTCAGGATCATATCCAACCTTTTTCATCAGTGGTATTGTTAAACTTCCAGTTGAAGCCACATTGGCTATAGCGGAGCCATTAATCATTCCAAATAATGCACTGGCCACTACTGAAACTTTGGCAGGGCCTCCTCTGACACGTCCAAAAATTGAAAACGCAATATCAATAAAAGCCTGTCCTGCGCCTGAATACTGTAAAAATACACCAAAAATTATAAACATAATAACTACTGTAGCAGAAACGCCGGTCGGCGTTCCAAAAATGCCATCATCAGACAGCAGTAGATAAGTGCCAATTCGTTTCCAGGTGTAACCCTTACTCGCCATTGCTGCCGGAAGAAAATTTCCATATTTCGCATATAATACAAATACCAGGGCAATACAGGGCATAATCCAGCCAATACACCTTCTGGTCACTTCCAATACACAGATTATCAGGCAAACACCCAGAATTACATCCAGATTAGTAGGCCGGCCAATATGCATAAATAGCTTTGAATCATTTACAAACAAATATATCAATGTCACTACGGACATAAAAACGATAAAAACATCGGTTATTACTTCAACATCTATCTGAAGGGGGCCCGGACTCCATTTTTCATCTTTCAGTTTTTTTGTAATAGTTCCCAGGCATGCGATAATCAACACCATGCCGACATGGAAAGTTCTCTGGCTCATCGCCGTAAAAGTTCCTACCCATGAAGCATACAGATGAAAACCGCACATCATTACCCCCAGTACGATCATCACAAATTCCAGCATTCCTGCTAATCTTTGTCTTTTCTGATCCATCTTACTCTTCTCCTCATATAGTCATAACAAAGTTATTTGTTTCTCTTAGCCTCTTCAAAATACCTTGCCGCCCCTGGATGTATTGGAATTACAATGCTGTCCAGAGCCGTATCAACATTATAATACCCCGCATCGATTGCAATTTGTCCCAACTCGTCAACATTTTCAAAAATGACCTTACAGACACGATAAATAATATCTTCCCCTACACCCTCATGTGTAAATAGCCATACCGGTACAGCCGGAGATAATATATCCTCATCCTGCCCCTGATACGTCCCCGCAGGAATTGTGTTATAAAGCCAGGTTTGGTTTTTTTCAAGCGCAGTTTCCATTTCCTCCTGCGACAGTCCTATAAAACGAACTTCTTTTGTAAATGCCAAGTTAGAATAGGCAGACGCCGGGAAGGAAAGACAGGCTATCAATGCGTCTACATCACCATCACTCAAAGCATCTGCTGCCTGATCATGCCCCAAATACTGCCCCTGGTAATCCTGTCCGATAACCAATCCTGCAACACTTTCGAGAAGAGACGGTGAAAAATACGGTGCACCTGCCGGCCCAAGGCTGATTTTCTTTCCTTTTAAATCCGATAGTGAATAAATATCTGAATCAGCCATTACAATAACATGAAACGTATTTTTAGCTCCCGCGCAAATTGCCCTTAGATTGTCAGCAGGACTGCCTTCATAGTCTCGTTTCCCCTCATATGCGGAAGCTATGTCATCCGCCATCCCCATTCCAATTGTTGTCGCTCCGGACGAGATAAGTGCAATATTTTCTCCGGTTCCTCCCGTTGTTTCACTACTGCATATCAGTGCCGGATCGTATTTCTGAATCGTCTGGGCAAGGGCCGTACCTACCATATAATAATTACCACCGCTGGCTCCCGATGCAATACTTACATTCGCCTGTTTTAAATAATCAATATCTGCTCCTGCCTGGAAATCACTTCCAGCCTCCTCAACGCCGCCAACCCCCTCAGCCGGTGCATTAAGCCAGGCACAGCCGGTCAGCCCGGCAGCTGCCATTATTGCTACTGCTGCGAAGAACCACTTCATATACTGTCTGCGGTACCCCATTTTAATTCTCCTTTCTCCTTCTGCTGCCCTTTTTAAACTATCCCATCAAAATGAACTGAACTGATGAGTATCTTTTATATTAAAATTTTACCACCACATAGCGAAACGAAAAAGCACATAAATATTGTATATATGCAATCTGTAATTGCAGCACTCCTGTGTAACTGTTTACTTGATATGGCGTACAAAACATGTTATGATACTTTTAAAAATCCCTGAATCTACATATAAGGAGGTACAAAGATGCTGCAAAATTATCATTATTTTCTCGTTCTTGCCGAAGAACAGAATATATCAAAGGCCGCCAAACGGCTATTTATCTCTCATCAATGCCTCAGTAAATACCTCAAAGATCTGGAACAGCATTATCACGTTGCATTATTTAACAGAAAACCTTCCTTATCGTTAACACCAGCCGGAAAAATTCTTCAGGAGTCCCTTCTCCAAATTCAACTTATTGAAAAAAACATAGAAAGTCAGTTTTTCGATTACTATAAAGCCGATACCGGGCTGATTCATTTGGGGACCACCGAAGGGCGGTATCGAATCTTGATCCCTTCCCTGATTTCTTCTTTTCGTGAGTCCTATCCCGATGTACAGCTTTTGGCGGAATCTGCTACAGCAGAAGAGTTGACCGAAAAAATTTTAAATAATAAACTGGACATGGCAATCTCAATTGGATTTACTTCCCAGGATCACCGCCTGGTCAGCAAACTTCTGGTGAATGAAAATCTATACCTGGTTATTTCTGAAACAATGCTAAAACGATATTTCCCGGAGCGTTATCCCAGATGTAAAACCGACTTTGAAAACGGTGTTAATCTACGTGAGTTTACTCATGTACCATTTATCTTGAACAAAAAGAAAAGAATCTCCAGAAATATGCTGGATCTTTATTGTCTTCAAAATAATATAACTTTAAATTGCTGCATGGAATTATCGCAGGGAGATATGCATTATCTGATGACTGCCCAAGACTACGCAGCAAGTTTTTGTTTGTCTATGTACGTTTCGGCTATTGAGGCAATTAACCAGTCCGGACAGGGTGCCTCCCCTTTGCACGTTTTTCCAATTAACGGAATGAACTTAACCAGTCCTACCCATCTTATTTATCGAAAAGATAAAATATTTCCGGAATATGGAAAACATTTGATCCATCTAATCGAAGAACATTGCAGACTTTATAAAACCTCATATGCTTTTTCTGAAGATGCCCATCTTTAGACTTTATCCTCTCCAGATTTACCTTAAATATAAAAACTGCACTTACCCTCTCTTAGCTAAGTGCAGTTTTTATATGATTTCTATTTTCTTTCAACTTTTATGGCTATGCATACATCTCTGATGAAAGAAATCTTATTTTTCCATCCAGAATAGCCGCTCTGGGCATAAAAAGCTGTGTCCCACATATGCTGCCTCCGAATATATCCTTGAACTCTGTTTTTTTCTCTATTAACTCTAAAATTGTTATATCAGCAGACGTCCCTTCCCGTAAAGTCCCCAAATTTTTTTCTTCTCCCATCTGTAATGCAGGTGCTGCTGTTACCCGTTCCACTATTTGTTTTACAGTCATTCCCAGTGCAAGATATTTTGACATAACAATTGGAAGGCTGAATACCCATGGAGAACACCAATTGCTTATATTTAAATCTGAACTGATACTGTCTGGAAAAAATTTCTCCTCAATTGCCCTGCGGGCCACCTCCAGGGAGATATTGAATTTTCCATTAGCACAATCCATAATAACGCCTCTTTTTTGAGCATCAAGCACTCTTTTATCTATGGTTCCGTTTTTCAGAATCGTCTCTCCCTTTCCATGATGGATATGCGTTAATATATCTCCACTGCGCATCATATCCGCTAAAGCTCCAATTGGTAATATGGGATCCGTAAGATGAACAATTACCCTTGTATTGTATCGTTCTGCCAGTTTCAAAGCAGCTTCCAGTGGCTTAACCCCCAAAGAGCCTAATACATTTCTGCTGACGCGAATTTTCAACCCGATAATTTCTCTTCTAAAGTTTTCAAACGCTTCATCAAACCAGTCAGTATCCCAACACTCCGGATCAAGCGGTTCAGGATACCAAGTAGGCATAATAATACCTCCGGCACTGACATTCAGCATTATTTTGGTCTTTATCTCATGTTGGGAAAGACAATGTAACAATCCTTTATAGTTGGACACACCAGTACTTCCCGCATCGATTGCCGCCGTCACACCGTTTGGAATACATAATAGATCTGCCGGAGCACCATTCGCTTGTCCAAGATAGTTAATATGCGTATGGGCATCAATCAAGCCCGGAATCACCATTCTTCCACCTGCGTCTATCTCCCGTACCGCTTCATACTCGCCTTCTGTAATTGTTTCTGTCAGTTTCACAATTTGTTTTTTATTGATAATTACGTTTCCATGCATATCAATACCTGCAGCTGGATCGAATATATGCCCGTTTTTTATTATAATATCTGCTTTCATTGTATACTTCCTTTTCGCTTCTTTCCTTTAATTACTCACAATGTAATCTGCCCCATTATTATAGCTATCACTACTAATGCAATACTGATAAGCCAAAGATACTTAAAGGAAAACGCCAGGTGGTCACGCAGCGAAATGTTTGTCATTCCGGTTCCCAGAAGGGTAACAGGCTGAATCGGCGAGGCCATCAAGCCAGCGTTTTTTCCAATAAGTAATGCGATTCCCATTTGAACCGGTGCAATCCCAAACGGTTCCCCTATCTCTGCAAGGAGTGGAAAAAGTGCATAATAATATGCATCACCTCCGAAAGGTATCCCAATGGGAAGAGCAAGTAACGCCACGATAATGTGTAGGTATTTACCCATGAAATTCGGAAGCAAGCCGACCAGTATATTAACCATCGACATCAAAATATCCGTATTGTTTACCACTCCTACCAGAACACCGGCTGCAAGCATGGTTCCTGACATCAGCAATGCATTGGGAGCATGTCTTTTAAACAGTTTTGACTGAAGGCCTGTCTCTGGGTAATTTATTACAAGCGCAATGGTACAAGCCAGCATAAATAAAATATAAGCCGGTGCAATACCCGTCACAAGCCCAATCATTAGAATTAGAGTGAGAACCATATCTACTACAACCAGCTTTGGACGTTTAAGTGACAAATCTTCTCCTGTTTTATCTTCATTTTCTGCGGAATTTATACTTGAAGCTATAAAACCTGCTCCTCTCTTTTTCTCGATTACACCAAAAATTACGCCTACAAATATTGAAAATGCTGCTCCCACTATTTGAAATGGAATTATTTGACGCCATAAATCATTCACATCCATTCCAAGTACAGTCGCTACCCGCATTGTAGGGCCCCCCCAAGGAACCAGGTTCATCGTAGTCATTGCAACACCGACTAAAAGTAACAGTGTTTCCAAACGAATATTCATTTTTTTATATAAAGGCATAAGCGCAGGTACTGTAATCAAAACCGTAGTAGCGCCGGCGCCGTCCAGATGGCCGACCATACCAATAATTACTGTTACTACTGTTACGGCTACCACATTATTTCCCGCCATACTCGTCAAACGGCTAATAAGCCCGTCAAACATCCCTGCATCTGACATAACGCCAAAGAAGATAATGGAAAATATAAACAGTGCTGCATTCTTCCATACACTCCCCACCCCACTACCAATCAGCTCTACTGTTTCAACAAAATTATACCCGGCCAGGAAACAACAGACGATTGGTACAAGAGTCAATACTACCAGTGGAATTGCCTTCCCTTTCATTAATAAATAAATTATTGCTGCAAACATAAATGCTCCTACAAGCGCTAAATACATCTTCCCCACCCTCTCTAAAAATGATTGTCTCTGTTCACATTAAAAAATCTAATACCGTCAGTATTACCACCCATCACGTCCTTGCACCGCTCCTTCTAATTTTTATGACCTCCCTCTGTTTTTTTCTTTCTTAAAACAATAAATTTTACGCACATATTACGTATATTCACAATCAATTACTTTTTCTTCGGACGTTCCGGTGATTTTATTTTAGTCAAGAAGAGACCAAATATAAAGCACATTTCATTTATAATACTGCAACAAAGAATTGCAGATCCATTCCCAGCAAATATTTTTGTAACTATATACGAAGAAAATTTTGACAGCAAAAAAGCTGCTGCAACGAAAACATGCCCCAGTCTTTCCGACTGTTCATATTTGCAATTGCAACAGCTATTTTACCATTGGACCAGCGTCCGCCATATTATAATACTACAGCAGCTTATTCACCGTCTCCATCACCGCATCCCCAAGCTTCGCGGATTTCTCATTCGCATCCTCCAGGGATGTGCCTTTGACGCCGTAATAGAATTTAATCTTCGGCTCGGTTCCGGACGGCCTTACACAGAGCCATGCATGATCTTCCAGATCATAGTAAAGCACGTTGGAGGATGGCAGCCCCGTCGGTTTTACGGTTCCCGAGGCCATATCTTTAATCGTGTCTTCCTTGTAGTCTCTTGCGGACAATACTTTATAGCCGCCGATCTCCTCCGGGGTGTTGGCCCGGAAATATTCCATGATTTCCTGGATTTTAGCCAGGCCTTCGATCCCTTTGAGGCCGATGGACTGGACCTCGTCTTTGTAGTATCCGTACTTCTCGTACATCTCTACCATGGCATCCCAGAGGGTCATGCCTTTTTCTTTATAATAAGCGGCTGCCTCACAGAGCGCTGCCGTCGCCGAGATAGCGTCCTTGTCTCGGGCATAGGTGCCGATCAGGCAGCCATAGCTCTCTTCCATTCCGAACAGGTAAGTTCCCTTTCCCGCCTTCTCGTTCTCAAGAACCTTCTGGCCGATCCATTTGAAGCCGGTCAGGACTTCCACCAGCTCTGCGCCGTAAAAACCTGCTACGGCATCCACCAGGTTCGTGGTCACGATGGACTTAACCACCTGGCCGTCGGCCGGGATCTCCCCTTTGGCCTTCTTCTGGCTCAGCACGTACTCACAGAGGAGGGAACCTGACATATTGCCGGTCAGAGGGATATATTCCCCTGATTTTGTATCTTTTACATAAACGCCCAGGCGGTCCGCATCCGGATCCGTAGCCAGTACGAGATCGGCGTCTTTCTCCGCCGCCAGCTTAAGGCCCAGTTCAAACGCCTCTTTTGCCTCCGGGTTCGGATAACTTACGGTCGGGAATTCTCCGTCCGGAAGCTCCTGCTCGGGAACCACGTATACATGGGTAAATCCGAGTTCTTTCATCACACGGCGTGCCGGAATATTGCCGGTTCCGTGAAGGGGCGTGTACACGATCGTAATCTGATCCTGCATCTTGTCGATGGCTTCCTGATTTACCACCTGCGCTTTGACCTGCGCTATGTATTTGTCGTCAATCTCCGCGCCGATAATCTGGTATTTACCGGCTGCTTTAGCGCTCTCTTCGTCCGTTGTCTTCACGGTGGAGAGGTCGGTGATTGCCATTACTTCCTCTGTTACTCCCTTGTCGTGAGGCGGCGTAAACTGTGCGCCATCCTCCCAGTAAACTTTGTATCCATTATATTCCGGCGGATTGTGGCTGGCAGTGATATTGATTCCTGCGATACAGCCCAGTTCCCGCACTGCAAACGACAGTTCCGGTGTCGGACGGAGTGATTCAAACTTATATGCCTTAATTCCGTTGGCTGCCAGTGTGAGGGCTGCCTCCTCGGCAAATTCCGGGGACATGCGGCGTGAGTCAAACGCGATTGCGACTCCCTTGTCGGCCCCTCCCTGCTTGATGATATAATTAGCCAGTCCCTGTGTAGCCCTGCGTACTGTATAAATATTCATACGATTGATTCCCGCGCCAATGATACCGCGAAGGCCTGCCGTACCAAATTCCAGATCCATGTAAAAACGCTCTTTGATTTCATTCTCGTCATTGGCGATGTTTCTCAGCTCTTCTTTTGTTGCCTCGTCAAAGTATGGATTATCCAGCCATTCTTTATAAATCTTCATGTAATCCTTCATAATTATCTCCCATCCACTGACATATTCTCATTGCTGCTTTCTAAACACAATTATAGTATATTTTTCCGAAAAAATAAAGATTTAATTGAGGAAGGAGAACGCCGCCGTTAGGTCGGGGTTCGGGATGGTGAGGGGGAGGGGGTGAGTCTTCAGTCCCGGCTTAAGTTTTGTCGCGGGTGGGGAATCCGGGCAGAAAAAGTTCCTCCGGGAAACGCTTGCGCTCTTTGGAGTACATAACGGACACTAACCTCGTGAAATACCTCGGTAAGTGCCGATGAACTCCCAGGTTCCCTGCGGAATCTTTTTCTCCCGGATCCCCCACGGGAAGGTTATGACCGGGACTGAAGACGCGAAGGTTTTCGTCATCCCGTACCCCGACTTGCGGCCGCTGATTTGTTCTATTCCTTTAAGGGGGAGAGGAGGCTCGTCGCAACTGACGAAAGAGACAATCAGCCCCTGAAGCCGGCGGACGGGGCAACACCTTCCCTGAGTCTTCAGTCCCGTCGACAACCTGCCCGGGGGAAGGAAGGAGAAAAGATTCCCCCTCACCACAACCTATAAACCGGGACTGAAGACTCATCCATCCAACCCACTCCCCCGTCCGCCGTCTTACAGAGGCGTCCTCGCATCTCAATTAAATCCTTTCCATTCCCGCCCAGTAACCCATCCTCCAAGGATTTGCCACCATACCCTCATTTACAAATAATGGCATATTCAAGCTCTCTCAAAATTTGCCACCATATAGGCCATTTTTCCGCCAAATAGAGCAAAAATAAGTCTTTTCATCACCCAAAAAACCAATTATAATTATCAGCATACATATGCGGGCCGCAATTCGAATGTAAATTTAAAAAATTCAGAAAGTGAGGACGGTTGTGTGAAAAAAGGAGAAAAAGACGGCGTAGGTTTTAAAGAGTATTTAGTATTTCTGCTTGGATTACTGTTTTTCTCCGGGTTATTCCAGAAGGGGCCCGGACCATTAAAAATACTTGATCTGCAGACATATCTAGGCCAGTTCGGAACCATAGTGGAGGGGGCTTCTCCCGGTATTCTCGGTTCGGGCGGTTCTGGTCTGAAATTTATGTTCCTTCAATCGCTGACTATCGCACCCGGCATATTTTTTGCTGTTGCCGTGGTAAACGTAGTTGACTACTACGGCGGAATGAAAGCCGCGGGCAAGCTGCTTTCACCCATACTTGGATTTCTTATGGGCGTTCCGGGAGAAAGCTCCCTGGCTATCATTGCCAATCTGGAAACGACAGATGGAAGTACCGCTATCGTCAAAGAACTGTATGAGAACAAAAAAATCAGCTCCGACCAGCGGGACATCCTGTCTACCTATTTATTTACCGGAACCGCCATCATTGGTATGATGGTCAGCTATGGCATATGGTTTCTTCCCCAGCTGAAATTCGGGCAGGGAGCGGTATTCCTCGTAGTTATCGTAATGAAATTCGTATCGGGAAATATGATGAGATTTTACCTGAAATTTGCCAATAAAAACAAAGTATCCGGGGAGGTAGAATAATATGGACGGCAGCGCAGTTAAAGAAAAACAGACTTTTATTGAAGTTTTCATGGCCGGCGCCCGCAAAGGCGTTCACATGTGGCTGAATTCCAATGTCCCGGGCATCGTATTAGCGGTTTTGATCATGCAGATCGTTGACGTTACGGGGATTATGACATTTTTAGGGAAAGTTCTCGGTCCCCTTATGAGTATTTTCGCATTGCCCGGTGAAGCAATCGTTCCCTATCTCACCTGTCTCATCTCAATGCCGGGCGGCTGCCTCAGTGCCGTCACCCTGCTCAACGACGGAATTCTTACTGCAGAGCATGTCACCATTCTGCTGCCAATGCTTATGTTAACCGGTAATGTCGGAGCAATCGGAAGAATTCTCGGCGTAACCGGCATAAAGGGAAAATCCTTTGGCGCATGCTATATCATCATGATTTTATGCACCCTCATCGCAGGTCTTATTATGAGGATTATCGTATAATGTAAAAGACGGAAGGAGAAAGAATGGAAATCACAACGGAGAGTTACAAAGAGATTATACTAAAATGGTTTGAAGAAAATGAAAGTAAAATGACGGACTTGAGCGACCGTATATGGGAATATGCGGAGACCCTGTTCCAGGAATTTAAATCCGCCGCTCTATTGGAAAGCGTGTTTGAGCAAAACGGATTCACGGTAACAAAAGGCGTGGCGGGCATCGAAACTGCATTTGTCAGCGAATGGTCCAACGGCCCCGGCCCGGTCATCGCTCTGATCGGCGAATACGACGCTTTGCCTGGTCTGGGCCACAAAATTTCTGATAAAAAGGAACCTACCGGAAAGGCCGGACACGGCTGCGCCCATAATCTGCTTGGCGTGGGCAGCCTGTCCACCGCCCTCTGCCTGAAACAGGCGATGACCGAATTGCATGTAACCGGTACGGTAAAATACTTCGGCTGCCCTGCGGAAGAAGGTGGTGCGGCAAAAGTATTCATGGTCCGTGACCATGTTTTCGATGGGATCGACGCAATTATCCGCTGGCATCCCCAGAATATTTCTTATGTAAGCGTGTCGCCGTGTCTGACGCATTATTCGGTTAAATACATTTTCCACGGCAAAGCCGCACATGCCGCAGTCTCCCCGGATGCCGGAAGAAGCGCCCTTGACGCCGCAATTCTGATGGATGTGGCTGTAAACTACCTGCGGGAGCACGTCTCATCGGATGCGCGCATTCATTCTGTTATATCAAACGGGGGAACCGTTCCAAATATTGTGCCCGATTATGCCGAAATCTGGTACGGCGTGCGTGGGCAAAAGAAGGCGGATGCAGATGAAATTATTGAGCGTATGAAAAAAATCGCGTACGGTATGGCAATGGCAACCGAGACGACCGTAGATATAAAGGTCCTCTCCGCCTCCTCCAGTACACTGCCCAACAAGGTTCTGTCGAAAGCGGCGCTTAAAAATATGCACGAAATCGGAGCGCCTGTTTTTACGGAGGAGGAAAAGCTCTTTGCCAAAAAACTGAACGAGGGAATCAGCACAGCCGACAAGGCAAAATCCATGGTAGTCCACGGAGTCACAGATCCAAAGCTGGCCGAACTCGACTTGCATGAGGGAATTTCCGACAACCTGCTTGAGAATGTCAAAGTATCCCCTTATTCCACCGACTCAGGGGATGTCAGTTGGATGGCTCCCATGTGCCAGCTGTTTATCGCAGCCCAAACCATTGGTTCACCAAACCATTCATGGCAGCAGGCGGTATGCGCCGGGATGAGCATTGGACATAAGGGCATGATTTTTGCCGGTAAAGCGATGGCAATGACGGCGATGGATGTTCTGACCCATCCCGAAATTTTAGCCGAGGCAAAGAAGGAATTCGACGAGACCATCCGCGTTTATCCATATACCTGTCCCCTTCCCCAGGATGTCGTTCCCGGAGAAACGTAACCTCAGGGCGGTATAAATCTTTCAGAACCAATAGCAGCTGCCCATAACTACAAAATTTCACCGAAGGACTCCCGTATGTACAGTGACGGTGAGTCCTCCTGTGAATTACCGATGAGATAAGGAGCTATCGATTATGACACCACATGATGAAGTTCTACAAGTAGCCAACAGCTTTCCCTCGTGGATTATCAACCTCTCTATGGTATTTCTGATATTTTTGCAGACTTTGATATTTGCCAGGATCAGTCTGCGCTACCGGGGCCAATTCAATATTACGGGGGTGGAGATTAGAAAGGCCGTCAAGTCCGGAATCATTACTACGATTGGACCGGCCTTATCTGTATTCATCGTCGGCCTTGCCCTGATTACCCAAATTGGCGCTCCCCTGTCCCTGTCCCGCCTCAGTGTGGTGGGTAATGCAGTCTATGAGACAACTGCTGCGGAAGTCGCCGCATCAACTCTGGGGACGAGCATCAATTCCGATACATACAGTCTGTCTGCCTTTACCTGCTCCGTCTGGGTTATGAATATCGGCGGCGCGCTGATGATTCTGCCTCATCTGCTGTTTCTGAAACCATTTTCCACGATGCGCCAGAAAGTGAATCAGCGGGGAAATCTGGGTAAGATAATCGGAATTTGCGCCTCTCTCGCCTCCTTTGGATACTTTGCTCTTGATTATTCTATCAAGGATATGAAAAATTTTGTGGCGGTCGGTTCTGCCGCCCTGTCCATGTGGCTGCTGACCTGTCTGGGAAGCCGCTGCAAAAAGACCTGGCTTAAGGAGTGGGCAATGGCGCTCTCCATCCTGATCGCCATTACCGCCGCAAGTATTATCTAACCAAATAACGAAAAACGGAGAGGAGCTGCAATCTATGGATGAGTATACAAGGGAATATTACAGGAAAGTACAATTTTGGGGAATGCTTACACTGGCTCTCGGAATAGTGAGCTGTTTTTTATACGGTCTCTATCTGAGTTTTGTCAGAGGTTATCATCCCGGCTGGGATAAAATATTAACCAGCCTGTTAAGTATTGGGGCAATCATGGGACATAACTGGATCGCCGTGGCCGATACCATGACCTATATTCTGCTTATGGGACCGGCCGCATCCTATGTATCCGTCCTGTCGGGCAATGTAAAGAATATGAAACTTCCCAGCGTGTTGTCAACCCTGGCCTCACTGGGGATCGAACCCGGCACGCCCAAGGCCGATATCCTCTCTACTTTTTGTGTAATAGCTTCAACCGTGGTCAACACCCTGTGTTTGATCCTCCTTGCAACCATGGGCGGCACCCTGCTGAAATTCCTGCCTCAGCGAATTTTCGGCATGATCCAGTATATCGTACCGGCCATGTTCGGCGCTATCTTTACCCAGTTTGCGCTGATGAACTATAAAGCCGCCGCAGTTTCCCTGGTTGTCGCCGCCGTTATCATCAATATTGGCGGAATCCCTGTTTTTTTAAAGACGCTTTCCACCATCATCATCACCATTATACTGTACCTTACGCTGCAAAAGCTTAAGAATCAGAAGGACCGGGAAGAGCCGTGATCCCGGTTCAGATTTTAACCGTAGGATGCGGACTAAGTCCCATCCTGCTCAGTATTTCTATATGTCTTTCCGTCAGTTTGGAATGGAAATACCGGGTCGTAACCCCGTTTGAAATCTTTGCAGACACGATGTCGTCCAGTTCATTAAACACATCCTCTGTGCTGAGTCCAAGCGGAGCGGCACGCTTTTCTATCGTGTCCGAAAAAAGGAAACTCAGAAAGTAAATGTTTAATATCATGTGGCATAAGAGCTCGTTGCTCATCTGCGCATACAGGTAGTCCAGATCAGTGGGTAAAAATATCGTGTAAAAATAGTTCTGTATCTTTTCCGTGTGGAAATATAAATCCAGTATTTTCCGTGCACCGGCATCGAGATTTGTTACCAGCACGTCCCGGGGCTCCCTGACAGATTGTAAAAGCTCCTCCACATATCCTCCGGCCGGACGGATTACAATGATTTGCTTTCCTTCAAAGAACTGTGACTTATATCCGATATCTCCGTGTACGGTAAAATACCCTCCCGAAGACACAAAGTCGCCGACGCGCCCTGCATCCTGAAAGAAAAAGGAGGCCTCTTCTTTTTTGAGCTTATAAATATATTTTATTGCACATGCTTCAAAATTTCTGCATGCCTTTAGAATCTCTAAATTGTCGCAGATAATCACATCGGAATCAGAAAAGATATCATATTGGTTGAAAGCCGGAAATTTCAGAATCTTGAAATTTACAGGCGTCATATCTTCCGTGGTCAGCGCGGAAACTACGACATTTTCAGGAATATTCTTTATATTTTTATTTATGCACAGGTTCACGTAGTTGTATTTTAAGGAACTGTCCGTATTTACGACGCTCGCCAGGCTTTCACATATGATAGTGGTATCATTTAACAGCGCCGCGGAGGCTCTGATTGACTGCTTATTTACATTCTCAGAATTGGGGACGTGAACCGCCTTAATCCAGTCGTCAAACCGCATCGCCTCATCGTGATTCGTCGAATAGTACGCAACCAGTGCAAAAACCGCATCGACCGTGGACAAATCCAATTTTTTATAGTTTGCGATGTCAACCAGCAGTCTTCTGATCCCCGTCTCCTCAAACAGGTACTTAAGAAGCAGAACGCCCCCATACCTCTTGACCGGAAGTAAGCTTATCTCCTCCATTTTCAGAGAATCATGTGTGCCCGACGAAACAGAAGCTACCAGCGCTTCCACCGTTTCCATATCGAGCCGATCCATCCTGCCCAGATTTGCAATCACCTTGTGGCGGCTCTTCCCTTTGATGGATGTGCTCTGCACCAGTTGAATATATGTATAATTTCCCTTTTGAGTTTTAACTGTCGTTTTTTTAATCCACATGCACGTCTCCCCCTATCCCTCAGGTTCAGCATACAGCGGCGCTTTTATTTTGTCAATGTTGTACCGTCCCATGTACAGAAACACGAAGATGCATGTTTCATCTATTTGCGGCAGTGAAACGTTTTACATCCCTTGATTGGCATGAGTCTTCAGTCCTGGTGCGGAATCTTTGGGACTAAAGACCCAGCCCATTCCCTCCCGGCCGTTTCGGCGGCGTCCTCATCCGCTCCCCCACCTTACCGGATCCGCTTCAGGAATTCGTTTCTGTCCTTCTGCTGCACCTCCAGGTTCTGGAGCTTCTCCACATTTCTTGAAGGAATCCAAGCCTTGTTCGCATTATAATAGAAGTTAAGCTGTTTCCAGTATTTTTCAGGATAAAGGAACAGATAATAGAGATATTCCCTCTCCTTGGCATCCATCTTAAGAACCCTGTCGTAGGAATCTAAAAGACGCATCCCCAGTTTCATATTCCATCCATGTTTTTCCATGGCCTTTCTGATAAAATGATAGAGATCCGCCACCTGGACGCCCAGATGCATTTTATTAAATTCGATTACCGCCGTGTAGCCGGGCCCCATCAGGATATGATGCTGGTTCAACTCACCGTGGCACAGATAATGCTCCGGCGCTCCCGTCTCGCTCACCATCTTTCCCAGTCCCTCGCGGGCCTCCAGGGCCTGTTCATAAAACATGGAGAAATTCCCCATCACGCAAAGCTCAAAATCCGATTTTTTACGTTTGGAGCTGATAAAATTCCTGGTGCGCCGCAGTTCCCTGTTGTGGCGCTCCATTTCCTCCGTCATCGGCTCGGCCAGAATGGAACCCAGATTCCACTCTTCCTTTGCCTCTATCTTTCTGAGGGTCTTATGGAGACGGGCAATCTGCGATACGGCGCCTATAATCTCCTCCTCATCCCGGATGTTGCACTCACGGTCTGAAAACCAGTCCTTCACCACATAACGGCTGCCGTCTCCGGCCGTCGACATCAGTTCACCCTCTTTGTTTCTGATATACTGATCCACAAAACAGCTCCCACCCGCCTTAAGTGAATGGAGAACTTCTTCCTCAAACTCCAGGCGTTTTACCGTCCCTTTATATTCACGGAGCAGCTTCAGCCCTTTGTCGGTCTCGCAGACCCAGGCACCCCTGCCTCTGCGAAACGCCTTAATTTCAAGTTCATATTGCTCTAATACTTCTGTATTTCTGTCATTCACGCTTCACCCCTCCAGACAACTTTCTTTTAAGCTACTTCTAGGGTATGTTCTCTTTTGCCCAAATATGTACCGGACATGCCTATAATTCAGAAATGGGATCCCATTTCGTTTCCTGTTGACAAACGGAATAAAAGGTATTATAGTTTATTTTTGAACAGTTTATAAATAAACCATATTGGTAAGGAGGAAAGAAATTTGCTGGCTTCACCCGGAAGATTTTTTGAAAAATTCCAGAAGATAGATAAGATGTACCGGAGGTTTTATCAGTATGAACTGGCAGAGTACCAGTTTACGCCGAATGAGATTGCCGTCATCTTATTTTTGCACAACAATTCCCCTGAATTAGATACGGCGACCGACATCGTCCGCTGCAAGGGAATCTCCAAGGGCCTGGTGGCCCGCTCCGTAGACTCGCTTTTTGCCAAGGGCTATCTGGAAACGGTCCGCGAGCCGTCCGATCGGCGCATTGTTCATCTGAAGCTCAGTGAAAAGAGTCGGCCGATCACAGAACGCATCTCCGTCAAACAGAAAGAAATGGCCCGGAATATCGAGCGCGGTATTTCTCAGGAGGAGCTTCGCATCACATCGGAAACTCTGGATAAACTTCTTATTAACACCGAATTACTATTAAAAGGGAGAGAGAATCATGCAGAATAAGTTCACATCAAAGAAAGCCGGTTCCGGCATTTCGAAGGAGGCCGATTTAGGCCATGACAACATCGGTAAACTTCTGCTGAGCCTGGCGCTTCCGGCTATCCTGGCTCAGATCATCAATGTTTTGTACAATATGGTAGACCGTATGTATATCGGACACATTGAAAATATTGGCCCAGACGCACTGACCGGCGTGGGAGTGACGATGCCGGTTATCATGTGTATCTCGGCTTTCGCGGCCCTGGTCAGCATGGGCGGAGCGCCCCGCGCTTCCATCATGATGGGCAAAGGTAGAAATGATCAGGCGGAAAAGATCCTCGGTAACTGTACCTCCATGCTCCTGATTATCTCGGTTGCGCTGACTGCGCTCTTCCTGATATTCGGGCGCTCCATCCTGCTGATGTTCGGCGCCAGTGAAAAGACCATTGTCTATGCCTGGGCCTATATGGAAATCTATGCCTGCGGCACCATTTTCGTCCAGCTGGCTCTTGGCCTGAATGCATTTATCAATGCGCAGGGCTATGCAAAAATCGGTATGATGACGGTCGCCATCGGAGCCATATGCAATATCATCCTGGACCCGATTTTCATTTTCGGTATGGGTATGGGCGTGCGCGGAGCCGCATGGGCCACTATCATTTCACAGGCCGTATCCTGTATCTGGATCCTTAAATTCCTGACCGGTAAAAAGAGCCTGCTGAAAATTAAGCTCCAGAATATGAAGCTGGACCGATCGATTATCGTGACCTGTATCTCTCTGGGCCTTGCCCCATTTATCATGCAGTTTACCGAAAGTGTCCTCTCCGTCTGCTTTAATACCAGCCTTTTGAAATACGGCGGAGACATTGCAGTCGGCGCCATGACAATCCTGATGAGCGTGATGCAGTTCTCCATGCTGCCTCTCCAGGGACTGACTCAGGGCGCGCAGCCGATTATCAGCTTCAACTACGGGGCGGGCCATATCCACCGTGTAAAAAAGGCGTTCCACCTGCTCCTGCGCGTTTCCATCTGCTACTCCACTCTTTTGTGGGCAATCTGCATGTTTGCGCCAAGAGTATTCATCGCCATCTTCACCAGCAATGCGGATTTAACGCAGTTTACCGTCTGGGCAATGCGGGTTTACATGGCCGCATCCCTGATTTTCAGTATTCAGATAGCATGCCAGCAGACCTTCATCGCCCTGGGTAATGCAAAGACCTCCGTCTTTCTCGCCCTGCTCAGAAAAGTTCTGCTCCTGATACCTCTTATCTTTATACTGCCGCAGTTCTTCAGTAACCAGGTGCTGGCCGTATTTATCGCGGAGCCGATTGCAGACATCATTGCGGTGAGCACAACAGCGCTCCTCTTTACCAGAGAATACAAAAAGCTGGGAAAGATTGATGAGGCCGCCTGAATCCGGGCCTGAGCCTCCACCTCCATATATTTCTATACCGGGAAACAGGAACTTCTCCTGTCCTCCCGGTATTTTTGCATCCTGCCGGCGGCAAAATTGAAAGAATTCCGTCATCCCTCTTCTCCCGCCTTAAAGTTGTAAACCGGCTTAATCACCGATAAAATCCCGGCGGTGTCGCCGATATTATCCACGATATCCTGCATCCCCTTATAGGCCATCGGACATTCATCCAGGGTTTCTGCATTGACCGAAGTCGTGTAGATTCCCTCCATCTCTTTTTTAAACTCCGTGACGGTGTAGGACTTTTTCGCCTGGGTTCTGGACATCAGGCGGCCTGCGCCGTGGGGTGCGGAGCAGTTCCAGTCCTCATTGCCCTTACCGACGCAGATCAGGGAACCGTCCCTCATATTGATTGGGATCAGGAGTTTTTCTCCCGCCTTCGCCGAGACAGCCCCTTTCCTGAGGATCATGTTTTCCGTATCGATATAGTTGTGGATGGTGGTAAACTGCTCTTCCACTTTGAGATTCATTCCACGGATCATCTCATCCATCATTGCTTTCCTGTTCAGCATGGCAAAGCGCTGAACCAGCGTCATGTCGTGAATATAATCTTCAAGAAGCTTCCCCTCACAGTAGGCCAGGGCCTTTGGAACCGTGGTCGTCACCTGCGCCTTCAGTTCTTTCAGCGCCTTCTGGATTTCCTTCTCGCGCCCCGCCGCCTTGTACTCCTTAATCAGAGAATCCACATCGGCCGGGGAATTACCGTTAAGCGCCTTGTATGCTTCATTCTGGTAAAAATGGGCGACCTCCAGCCCCAGGTGCCTGGAACCGGAGTGAACGACAAGGTAGAGTTTTCCCTCCGTATCCCGATCCACTTCAATAAAATGGTTCCCGCCTCCCAGCGTCCCAAGGGAACGGACCGCCCGATCCAGGTTAATCTTCCCGTCCATTTTGCACCGGAGTTCATTCAGATCAATCTGCTCATTATACGGATGCGGTTCTTTCCTGATATTAAACCCGGAAGGAATCTTTTCGTAGATCAGTTTGTCCAGCTTTTCAAGCTCAATATGGGAGTTTCCAATGCGGATTGTCTCCATACCGCAGCCGATATCGACTCCCACCAGATTCGGGACCGCCTTATCACGGATTGTCATCGTGGTTCCGATGGTGCATCCGGCTCCCGCATGGACGTCGGGCATAATCCGGATCCGGCTCCCCGATGAAAATTCCTGATCGCAGAGCATCTTAATCTGTTCCAGCGCAGTTTCTTCCACCACCTCTGTAAATACTTTTGCCTCGTTATATCTTCCTTTTACTGTTTTCATTTTATTTTTCACCTCAAAAAAAGGAGCCGTGATCCCCGGTACGTATGTACGGGGAACCAGTTGGCTCCTAAGAATTTCCATATACTTTCCTATATGACGTCTTTTATCCCCTTAACAGGGTATTCGTCCGCCGGCAGCCAATCTTCACGCAGCCGGATAGACAATCTGTTTATAGATGCAGAATTCCACTACAAAAAACAGTCCCGTTTTCCCGGCGGCATGGCACGATATTCAATTGCACAGTCTGCTGATCACAGTGATAACTGTGCCTTATGCTCCGATCCAGTCCTTTAATAACGTTTCTCTGTTTCATCGTAATGGTCTCCTTTCGTTGTTTTTTCAGGGTATGCATATCCTCTGTTTTGCAATATAGCACATTGGGCGGCTCTTTGCAAGCATTTCTGCTTTGCGGGCCGCCGTGGGGGATGTAATTGAGGAGTGAGGACGCCGCCGGAACGGCCGGGGGGCGGAATGGTGAGAGGGAGGGGATGAGTCTTCAGTCCCGGGCTGTAGGTTGTCGCGGGTGGGGAATCCGGGCAGAAAAAGTTCCTTCGGGAAACGCTCGCGCTCTTTGGAGTACATAGCGGACACTAACCTCGAAAAAACCTCGGTAAGTGCCGATGAACTCCCAGGTTCCCTGCGGAATCTTTTTCTCCCGGATTCCCCACAGGAAGGTTATGGCCCGGGACTGAAGACGCCGAGGTTATCGCCATTCCGAACCTCGGCCTCCGGCCGCTGATTTGTTCCACTCCTTCAATAGGGGAGGGGTATTGTCGCAGCCACTACGTTTTTTACAAATATTTGTCAGCTGGCTCCTGTCAGCCCGAAATGCCGGCAAAATGAAAAGCATCATAACCGAGTAGTGGCTGCGACAATACTTCTCCCCATTGAAGAAATAGAACAAATCAGCGGCCGCAGGCCGGAGTTCGGGATGGCGACAACCTTCGCGTCTTCGGTCCCGTCGACAACCTGCCCGGGGAAGGAAGGAGAAAACTTTCCGGAGGGGACCTTGGAATCCGCCGGTGCTTGATGAGGTATTGCCGAATCTAGCACCCGTTGCGCATTCCACAAGCGGGAGCGAGTCCCCGTAGGAATTTTTTCTCCTGGATTCCCCCTCACCACACTCTGCAAACCGGGACTGAAGACTCATAACCTCCCTCTCACCATCCCGAACCCCGACCGTGACCGGCGGCGTTCTCCTTTCTCAATCAATCCCCCTTAATACAGGAACATCACCACCGGAGTCGCCAATATCAATGAGAGTACCACCCTCTCCGCCCAGATAATCACAAGATCCTTAACGCTGAGCTTGATGTCCGTCCCTAAAATACATGGAATCGATGCGGAGAAGAATAAAATCTCGGCTACACACACAATTGCGATTACGCCCTGTGCCAGAGGGGAACCTGCGGCCACGATGTTGGCCGGGAGGAACATCTCGGCGAGGCTGATGGCGCAGCCCTTGGCTACCATCATTGCCTCCGGGCCAAAGCCCAGAATCATTGTGAATGGGAGGAAGATGTAGCCCATGATATCAAAGAGCGGCGTGTACTCTGCCAGAAGCAGGCCGAGGAAACCGATGGACATCAGGGTCGGACCGATATTTAAGGCAAGGTTGATACCGTCCTTAAAATTCTTAATCAGGCCTTCCACGAATCCCGGCGCCTGGGAGCAGGCCTCAAGGCCTTCGTTCAGCGCGGTGGAGAAAAGCTTGCCTTTTTCTACGACAGGCTCTTTTACCACTTCCATCCCCTCGTAGCCCAGATCCGACTTTTTGTTCAGAGGATAGATTCTCGTCGTGATGGCGGTTACCAGGAAAGTGATGATCAGGGTGGACCAGAAATAGAGGTTCCATTTGTCCATCAGTCCCAGGGTCTTAGCCACAACGACCATGAAAGTGGCCGATACGGTGGAAAATCCAGTTGCGATGATACTTGCTTCTTTCTGGGAATAAAATCCCTCTTTGTATACTCTGTTGGTAATCAGAAGTCCTACGGAATAGCTTCCCACGAAGGAGGCAACCGCATCGATTGCGGAACGGCCCGGGGTCTTCCACAGCGGGCGCATGACCGGCTTCATAAATACTCCGATGAACTCCATCAGCCCGTAGTTAATCAGGAAGGCCAGGAAAATGGCCCCGATCGGCACAAGGGAGGTTACCGGCACAACCACCTTGTTGAAAACAAAGGGAAGCATATCCGGATCATGGAATCTGGCGGGGCCAAACCCAAAGATAGCCATGATGACGACGCCGATGCCAATTACCTTGAAGATGGAGAAAACCGTTGTCACCGTATCCTTGTTCCAGGTTCCTCTCACGAATGGAAGAACTGCTCCGATAACAACAATCAGCCCGCCGTACACCGGCCCAAAATTCGGAATACTTCTGATTGCCGTAACAATATGGTCAATCGGGATGGATTTGGTACCATTTATGGTGATGGAAATAAAGAACATAAAAATACCGATTGCGTTTAAAAGTAAAAATTTTGTTATATTACTGCCCGACTTTGCCGTCGCACTGCCCTTTGATTTTACTGCAGCCGTTTCTGACATGACAGATACCCCCTTGACTATTATTCTGTATGTTTATTTTCCGCTTCCCTGGATGCTCTTCATCTTCTCATCCATCAGTTTGTCCTGTTCCGCCTGCATTTCCGGACTCAGTTCCCTGGGTATCGTACTCATGCCGATCTCTGAAACACGGTTATCATACTCTGTCCTGTCCAGAGTCAGCTCCGGCCAGCCCTCGTATACGGGCGCCTCTGCAACACGGCCCGCATATGGATACTGCAGGTTGAATTTGCGCAGGGAATTCAGGTGCTGATCCTGTCCGTAAAGACGTTTTTCGGTAACTCTTGCAAAGTCAAGCGTCGTTGTATATGTCATTTCCGTGGAGTCACATTTATAAATGACCTGTCCCTCCGGATCCACAATGGTGGAATTGCCGCAAGGCCCGTTTACGCCGTTGGTCCATATGTAATAGCACTCATTTTCCAGCGCCCTTGCCCTCGGAATGACATCGGGGATGAAATCATATTCGGCCGGGTCGTAGGACGGCGTCAGTATCAGTTCAGCTCCTTCCAAGGCTAACGTACGGGAAATCTCCGGGAAGAACTGATCGTAGCAGATCTGAAGTCCAACCGTGACGTCTTTTTCCGGTATATAGAAGGTGCAGTAATCAGGACTGCTGCTTGGAGTGTTGGACTCTACCGGATAGTATGGAGCTTTCTTTCTGTAGACATCAATTAACTCTCCATCAGGCCCGAATACCGGACAGGTGTTATACGTTTCCCCTTCCGGAAGATCATCCGAAATCTCACGGAACGTTCCTGGTACAAAGTAAATACCGTACTTTTTGGCGATTGCACCCAGATAATCGATAAAATCACTGTCAATCCTCTGCGGAGCGAAACCAAGACCGTCCTCCACTCCCACGACAAGTTCGGGACGGAGGGTTCCGTACATCAGGCCGTCAACCGTGTCGCTTAAATACTGCAGGCTCTCCGCCGTGTCAAGCATCGGCATCTGGATGACGGATACGTTCAGTTTCCGGTTCGGCAGAAGCACTTCCCCCTCCTTCGCCTCCGCTGACGCCGTGTTTTTCTCTGTTTTCACCTGGGAGGCCGTATCTCCGGCGTCCGTTTTGCCGTCCTCAGCTTTTGTTTCCTCTGCTTTTGTTTCTGCTGCGTTTGTGGCCGCTTCAGTCTGCGCCTGCTGCCCGCCCTGGTTCTGCGTTCCGCATCCGGCCAAAAGTGAAGCGGTCATGACTGCCCCTAATACCCCTGCCAATACTTTCGTTTTCATGCTGCGTCTCATAATAAATACCCCTTTCTTTTTTCTCTGGTATTTATTATCCCTCATATAGCAGAAGCAAAGTCAACCGCATATTTTAACGTTTTTCGCAAAGAAAAAGCCCCGGGTTACGGGGCTTTTAAGGTTATAGCTGCAATAAGGTTTTTGTTTAAATGATGTTACAGTTTTTTGACTGCCATTCTTTCTATTCTTTATTTCTATTCTTTATTTCTATTCTTTTTTCCATTCTTTTTTTGCATTTTCTGTTACGGTTCAAAACACAATCCGTCGATGGCCACGGTTCCGTCTTTCGTGAGCACTCCGCCCCCGCCGTCTACCCGGCTCGTTCCGCCCGGGAAGAGCTGTCCGTCCTTCTTCATAATGCCGTTCGGCATAACGAGAAGCACCCCGAAATCCGACGTTCCAATTACTTTGTGGCCCTTTTCCTCCAGGAGTTTCACCGTGTCAGGAGAGAATCCTTCCTCCAGTTCCAGGCCCTGATCCTTTGTCAGGCAGCACATATGGGGCGTTTTTACCGCAGAATCCATCATCATGCCGTAATCCAGCGTATTGATAATCAACTGAAGTGTGCTGGTAATAATTCTTGGGCCTCCGGCGCTGCCAACGGCCAGAACCGGCTCCTGATCTTTCAGGACAATAGTAGGAGACATACTGGAAAGCGGAGTCTTTCCGGGACGCACCGCATTGGCCATGCCGTAGGCAAGCCCCTGTGTCGTCCTGACTCCGGCCTTCGGGCTGAAGTCGGCCATGGTGTTGTTCATGATAAATCCCCTGCCCGGGATTACGACGCCGCAGCCCCACCAGTTACGGATTGTCTGGGTCTGCACAAATACGTTACCCTCTTTATCCATGACCGAGAAATGGGAGGTACAGCCTCTGTACTCTTTTGCTTCAATTCCATCCGTCGGGGCAAATTCCTTCGCCTCATTCATATCAATTTTAGCTGCCAGTTCCTCCGCGTATTCCTTGGAAATAATCTTTTCAACCTGTACTTCCACAAAATCCGGGTCACCCATGGCCACAGAGCGGTCTGCAAACATCAGTTTCATCGTCTCGGCCAGCACATGGGTGCTGTCCGCTGAATGGAATCCCATTCCCTTTAAATCAAAATGTTCCAGAATATTTAACATCTGTATGATGTGGCTTCCGCCAGAGGACGGCGGCGCCATGGATACCACGTCATAGCCTCTGTATGTGCCTCTTACCGGCTTCCTCTCGATCGGCGCACATTTTTCCAGATCCTCTTTTACAAGGACGCCTTTGTGTTTCTGTACATGCGCCACCATATCATCGGCAACCGGGCCGTTGTAGAACCAGTCCACACCATGCTCCGCCACGCCTTCCATCGTATCGGCCAGATCGGGGTTTGTGATAATCTCGCCAAACTCCCTCGGCTTTCCTCCGTTCAGGTAAAGCTCGGCAAAACCTTCATATTCCGCCTTGTTATGCTCGGCCTCCGGCGTATTGGAGATCCTTGCATAGGCAAAGCCACACTTAAAACCTTCACGGCACAGACGGATGGCCGGTCTGGAGACGTCTTTCCATGTCATGGTCCCGTATTTCTTAAGCACATTGTCCATGGCTCGGTAGAAAGCCGGTACGGCCACGGCCCTGCCGGAAAATTCGGTCAGGTTTAAATCCACCTCGCCGTTTTCATCCAGGAACATGTCCTGCCATGCGTGAATCGGAGCCACGCCTCTGGCATCCACGGCAAAAAATTCATCCGATTCTTTGTGATATACGATATGGAAACAGCCTCCGCCGATACCGCAATGGTACGGCTCCACAACTCCCAGGACCAGGGACACCGCAACGGCTGCGTCGATGGCGTTTCCTCCCTTTTTCATCATTTCAAGCCCCGCTGACGCGGCATAGGGGTTATTGCAGCTCACTGCCCCCTCCGTACCGGATACATGCGGCTTATACATTGCTATTTCAGATACTTCCCTTCCAAGATATGGTCTGTTTGGCATAATTCATTTCTCCTTTCTTTTTTAACTGAACTGCCTTTTTACTGTGTTTTCACCGCATCCTCTTTGGAGGTCAGAAGCGTTACAATAATTCCCACGGTGTAGCTGGCGATAATAACCGGATATACGATATTAAGCTTTGCATTCAGTCCCAGAATCACCCAGGCTATGGCTACGATAATTCCAACCGCCGCGCTGGCCGTGGCTGCTTTGGAATTCACCTTTTTCCAGAGGATGCCGATGATCACGCAGAAGCTGAACGGAGCCGTAACGCTGTAGGTCAGGGTCAGGAACAGGTCAGTCAGCTGTGCGGACGGAATCAGGAAACCCGGAATCAGTGTAAAGAATGCCAGAATGATGGTTCCCCAGCGGGATACATTCAGGATCTGTTTGTCGGATGCCTTTGTGTTAATCTGGTTCTTATAAATATTTGTGAGGATAGTTCCGGTCGCCATCATCATGGTTGCCATTGTTGCGGCAATAATCATGGTGCAGACTGCGAAAATGACTCCTGCATAGAGCGGAGAGCTGAATTCTTTAATTGTCCAGGCAAATGCTGTGGCACCGTCACCCAGGCCGTCATTGGCGGCACGGCCCATCATACCGATCATGGCTGTTAAAATACAGATAGGAGCCGCGAAAATGTAACCGATAATACATCCGTTCCGTCCTGCTTTTGCATCCTTTGCCGCCAGAACCGGCTGAAGCACCGACTGCATAACCGCCGAGCTCAGGGCGCCTCCGACCGCCCAGGCAAATATCTGCTGTTTCGGCATGGCGGGAACAATCAGTTTATCATAATCTTTTGGAAGCTGGGCAATCAGACCTGAGTATCCACCAAATCCGGCCAGATTTTTAACCACGAATATAATCAGCAGCACGTAAGTGGAGATGCAGACGATACGGCCGATGGCGGATGAACCCTTCATGCCGGCGAATCCTGTATACACGGCCGCAATTGTAACGCCGCAGACCATAGCTGCCGCAGAGTTGAATCCGGGAATAACAATCTGGATAATGGAAGCAATAGTTTTAAGCTGAATCGGAATGTAGATGCATCCAAATACCACCCAGATATAGGACTGGAGTCTGGCTAACGGAGTCGAATATCTCCTGGCCAGGAAATCGGGAAGGGCCTCGCTGACCATATTCTGGCGGAGCACCTTGGACAATAGTCCCACCAGCAGAAAATACAGGCCTCCCGCTATGGAATACCAGCATCCGGCAATACCCATCGTGTAACCGTTCTGTGCCGCGCCCACGATGCTCATGCCGCCTATCTGCCAGGCTCCGAGAACGGCTCCGATAGCGAACGCCCCCATCGTCTTATCGCCGCCGGACCACTGGTTGGCGCTGGTGATTTTAGTTCCCGCATAGATTCCTACTCCGATAATTAATGTAAATGTGATAATCCATGTTGCTACTAACATATAACGACCTCCTCTTCTCTCCTTCATACCGGTGTATCAAAAAGATACACCCTAACATGTTATCTTCCCCGTAACCTTCCTGTTCTGCAGCCATTTCAAATACTCTCCCGGACATAAACCCGTCATTTTGCGGAAAATTCTGTTAAAATGGGACTGATCATAAAAATCCATCTGGTGGGACATCTCCGTCAACGAGCCTCCTTTGCTCTGTGACATCTGCCGGATGGCGCTTTGCAGGCATATCTGAAGGTTCAGCTGCTTCGGCGTGATCCCCACATTTTTGAGAACCAGTTTCTGAAGCGTTCTGGCCGTGTAGCCATAGCATTCCTCCAGCTCCTTCATCCGTACGGAACGGCTTCTCTGCATCATATAGTGTGCG
This sequence comes from [Clostridium] symbiosum, assembly GCA_036419695.1. Taxonomy (NCBI): domain Bacteria; kingdom Bacillati; phylum Bacillota; class Clostridia; order Lachnospirales; family Lachnospiraceae; genus Otoolea; species [Clostridium] symbiosum. The sequence continues at coordinate 674,220 of CP143946.1, read as the reverse complement.
ATGGATGCCGCCATCTTTTCCTCGTTTTCCCTTCTTTCCCCCTTCTTCTCCTGACACTGGGCCAAAAACTGGCCCAGCAGCATAAAATGCTCTTTCTCACTGTCCACCGCATTGATATTCTCCACCATCGGCATAGCCCACGGGAACACCTCCCCCAGTTTCAGCCCTTCAGGCGGCACCTCATCGGCCGGGATTCCGGTGGCGCATGTAAAGCTGCCCGGAGCGAACTGTACCATCAGCGCCTTTTCAATTCCGTACATCGGTATTTCCTTCTTCTCCGGCAGTACCCCGAACACATAGGCCGAAGCTTCTTTTTCCTGAACCGAGAATGTCAGCCCCAACTGACCTACGCCCGGTATGCAGTTTAATCCGGTACACCCCTGGTTCACATTGTAGCGCAGTACCCTGAGTTCAAAATCCTCCGTTCTCAGCAGTGAATTTTCTCTCTGTTTCGTCACCTCCCAAAATGGCTGCTGAGAGAAAAAATTTGTTTTTTCGCCCATCGCTTCTGTCATTTTCATTACAGCCCCCTTTTTCATGATTTTAACAATTCATTTTATGTTACAATAGGAAAAATCGGAAATTTTGTCATATTTCAACATGGATTCTCACAAAAAGGAAAACAGTGCCTCCCTCGTCTTGTCCTCTTATACAACTGCACGCCAAGGCAGCCGGGAATCTCCCTGCTGCCTTTTTCTGCTATTTGATATGGATACTGTGACTCATATATTATCATTCTACGGTGTCAGACGCTACGATATTGACTCCGCTTCCGCAGATATTTTCCACAATCACGTCATAACGTTTAACCGGAACGCTCACCGATGTCTCCTTAAGGACACCCATGCAGGAAACCAGCAGTTCCCTGGGAACCGGTTTCTCGGAGCGCACCGGGAGGAGGGGCTGCTCCCCGCCCGTAAGCTTTACCGTGCTGGTCAGTATTCTTACCGGATGGGCAAACTCCTGCTTTCCGTATTCTTCGCCCCTTTTGCAGGTATATCCTTCTATTGATTCAATCCTGTCGCCTTCGCCGGTCACCGTGATATGGCAGCCCAGCGGGCAGATTGTACAGATAATCTCTTTTTTCATCGTTTTACGCCTCCTGTCCCACTACTTCTACCGTGACATCATCCCCTGTTATCTCCGATGTTTTTATATCCACATGGCACATCTCACCGGGATTAACGCGCATTTCCTTTTTACGGGACAGAACATTGTCGCCTGATTTTGTAATAAGCGTCACATTTTGATCCGGAGCCGTCACCCGGAAAAAGAGACGGACTGTCTCGTCCTCCTCAGCCACCCTCACCTTATGCGGGCAGAGATAACGCACATTTGCTCCCGGAACGGCTATGACTTCTTTTACTGCTTCCGGCAGTTCCCCTTTTGCATAGCGGGCCGCATATTTTCCCGCGTTCATGCTCTCCACGGTCACATTGTCCACCAAATCATTTACATGGACCACGTTTCCGCAGGCAAACAGGTTTTCCTCCGATGTTTGCATATACTGATTAACCACCGGTCCGTTCGTGACCGGGGAAATAGCGATTTGTGCCTTTCTGCTCAGCTCATTCTCCGGAATCAGCCCTACGGACAGGAGCAATGTGTCACAGGCTATGTACTCTTCCGTCTCCCGGAGAGGTTTTTTATTCTCATCCACTGCGGCTACGAAAACGCCTTCCACTCTCTCATTGCCTGCAATCCGGGTCACGGTATGGGACAGTTTGAGCGGTATCCCAAAGTCGTCGAGACACTGCACCTTATTTCTTGTCAGTCCGGCCAGATAGTCCTGCAGTTCCACCACTGCCAGAACCTTTGCTCCCTCCAGCGTCATCCTTCTCGCCATAATCATTCCTATATCACCGGAACCCAAAATTACGATGTTTTTTCCCACCACCGCGTTCTGGCGGTTAATCAGGCGCTGAGCGGCGCCGGCCGTGTAAACTCCCGCAGGCCTGGTTCCCGGAATCATAATACCTGCTCTTGTTCTCTCACGGCAGCCCATGGCGAGCACAATGCTCTTAGACGTCACCCTCGTCATGCCGTATTCGGAGTTAACGCAGATTACCGCATTTTCTTCGGGGAGCACCTCCAGGACCATGGAGTTTAACAACGCCTCTGTCCCCAGCTCCAAGGCCTCCTCCTTAAAACGTCCCGCATACTCCGGTCCCGTTAATTCCTGATTGAAATAAGTCAGGCCAAATCCCGGATGGATGCACTGCTGCAAAATGCCTCCAAGCTTTTCATCTCTCTCTATAATCAATACCTTTCCTGCTCCCTCTTTCTTGGCAGCCACCGCTGCGGACAGGCCGGCTGGGCCGCCGCCAATAATCACCACGTCACAAGCAATTTCGTACATCTCGTCCTCCTATCTCGTCTTACCGGCAACCATGTAAGAGCCTTCATTGTTCTTGTTCACTTCTTCCACCGTGATACCCAGTTCGCGGGCCAGGATTTCAATGACCTTCGGGCCGCAGAATCCTCCCTGGCACCGTCCCATTCCTGCCCTGACGCGGCGTTTTACCGCATCCATGCTTCTGGCTCCCAACGGTCTGCGGATACAGTCCAGAATTTCTCCCTCTGTGACGGTCTCACAGCGGCACACAATCTTCCCGTAAAGCGGGTTCATCTTCACCGCCTCGTCCTGTTCTTCCCTGTCCAGTTCGTGGAAACGGAGAACGCCTTTCCTTCTCTCTGTAAAGTGTTCCTTCGGCTCCATGACGGCTCCCGTTTCACGCATCAAATCGGCCACGTAAACTCCCATGGCAACTGAGAGTGTCAGCCCGGTGGAACGGACGCCCGACAGGTTGATGTAACCTTTCAAATCATCGTATACGTCCACATGCAGCCCCTCCGGGTTCCTGTTTGGACGCAGGCCGCTGTACTGTGTAATGCTGTCACGGATATTGACACCCGGAATCAGCCGCTTTACGTCTTCGAGAATGCTGACGAGGCCGTCTGAGGTCACGGATTTATCAGTCTTGTTGTCTAAATCCTCCGCCGTCGGCCCCACCAGCATATTTCCGTGAATAGTCGGGCACATCAGTTTTCCCTTGGTTACCTTTGTCGGAATCGGGAGCACAATCTGCTTTACCTGGCAGTCCGTATTTTTATCCAGAATGTAGAACTGCCCTCTCCTGGCCACCACCTTGTAATCCGCCTTGCCAACCATTGCGGCAATCTCATCGCAGTAGAGGGCGGCAGCATTAATTACATAATCGGCCGTGATGGTTCCCCCTGTGGTAACTACTTCTTTTACGGCCCCGTTTTCTGTCCGGATATCCGTCACCTTTGTGTTCAGAAGAAAGTTCACCCCGTTTTCATTGGCGTTCTCTGCCAGCGCCTGCACCAGGATAAAGGGATCGATGATGCTCTCCCTTGGAATATACAGTCCGCCTTTCACCTCCGGGTTCAGGTTTGGCTCCATTTTGAGAAGTTCCTCTCCCGTTTTATATTCCACATCGTAAACGCGGTTTAAAAATGCCTTATGCTTAATCTCCGGCAGCTTTTCGAACTGCTCCTGTGTAATGGCCGGCAGTATAGCGCCAATCCGTTTAAAGGGAACATCCAGTTCCTCAGCGAGCTTATCATACATTGGATTGGCCGCCACCACGAGCTGGGATTCCAGCGTTCCCGGTGATGCGTCGTAGCCGGTATGGATGATGGCGCTGTTGGATTTGGAGGCGTCTCCTCCAATGTCCTCATTTTTATCAACTACAGTCACATCCAGTTTATATCTGGACAGCTCCCTCGCAATCGCGCAGCCTACCGCTCCTGCGCCAATGATTACAACATCTGTTTTCATATTCTCTCCTCTCTCACTCCCAAATATCGCCGCGGTTCAGCCTTTGGCCAAACTGCAGCCAGATATTCCTATTGTTTTGTTTCCTGGTTTTCGTCTTCTTCAATCCAGCCTTTGGCGCGCTCCACAGCGCGATGCCATCTGGCCATGAGCTTCTTCCTCTGATTTTCATCAATTCGCGGAAGATATCGCTTTTTCAGTTTCCAGTTGCTCTCTATCTCGCTCAGTTCATTGAACTGGCCTATGCCATAAGCGGCTATGTAGGCGGCTCCCAGCGCAGTTGTCTCGGAAATAACCGGAACATCCACCGGGATCCCCAGGATATCCGCCTGGAACTGCATCAGAAAATCATTAGATGCAATTCCCCCGTCCGCCCTCATCGTCTTAATTTTTATTCCTGAATCCTTTTCCATCAGTTCCAGGATATCTTTGACCTGGTATGCAATGCTCTCAAGGGCCGCCCTTACAATATGGGCCTTTTCGGTTCCCGGGGTAATGCCGATCAGCATGCCTCTCGCATACGGATCCCAGTAAGGAGCCGCAAGGCCCGTCATCGCAGGCACGAAGTAAACACCCGCCGTATCCGGGACCGAGACGGCCAGTTGATTCGTCTCCTCCGCAGACTCTATCAGGTTCATCTTATTTTTCATCCAGGTGATGACCGAACCTGCCACATAGATTCCTCCATCCAGCTCGAACCTCATCTCGTCTTCTTTTAATTTCCAGGCTACGCTTGTTAAAAGCCCCGACTCCGAATAGACGGGGCGTGTCCCCGTATTCATCAGCATGAAACATCCTGTCCCATACGTTGTCTTTGCCATTCCTTCCTCAAGACAGGCCTGGCCGAAAAGCGCGGCCTGCTGATCCACGATATTTCCCGTGATCGGTATAAACGCCTCTTGTCCGTCCGCTCCCTCAAGATAGGCGCTGCCGTAATCTCCTGCTGTGCATCGTATCGCCGGAAGTATGTTTGCCGGAATATCAAAAAGCTTTAGAAGATCTTCATCCCACTTTTTTTCGTGGATATTAAAGAGCATGGTCCGCGACGCGGTAGAGTAATCGGTGGCAAACACACGGCCGCCCGTCAAATTCCATAAGAACCATGCATCCAGTGGACCTGCCAGAAGTTTCCCTTCTTCCGCCCTTGTCCTGGCTCCTTCCACCGTGTTCAGAATCCATCCTATCTTTGTCGCGCCGAAATAGGCATCCGCATGGAGTCCCGTCTTTTCACGTATCATCTTCCGTTCCCCGTCTTTAAACTGCTCCACCCATGCGGCTGTCCGCCGATCCTGCCAGACGATGGCCGGATAAACCGGCTTCCCGGTCTCTTTGTCCCACACTACAACCGTCTCTCCCTGATTATCGATGCCGATGCACTGCACCTCTTTTGCCAGAGCTCCCGCCTTCTTCATTACCTCACAGGCCGCTTCCGTCACCTGTCTGAGTATTTCTTCCGGATCATGCTCTACCCATCCGGGCCGGGGGTAGTATTGTCTGTGCTCTTTATGAGCCTGCGCCGCCAGATTCCATTCCCCATCCAGCAGCAGAACCGTCGTCCCCGTCGTTCCCTGGTCAATTCCCATATAGTATTTGCTGCCCACGCGCCCTGTCCTTTCTCTCTGCCAACTCCGTCATGTGTGTTTTTGATAACTTTTTTAATGTTTTTATGTAGTTCTCAATATATCACATTTAATTTTTCTTTTATATACGCAGAATATACAAAAGTATTTTGTGTTTTTTATTGAATTTTTGAGTTAAAATTTGCATATCCCCTCACAAATCCACAACACTACACATTTTAGTCAAAAAAAGCGGCCCGCCGTTTGAACGGCAGACCGCTTTTAAAACCTTATTTTTATTATAAGAAACTGATGTGATACAGGAAAAAACAAGTTTGCCGTTATCCGGTAAACCTCCCATTTCCGTCAAATCCACATTTTGACGGAAAGTCTCTGATTCCGATAATTTTCGGGCCGGATACCATCTATGCCAGATAAACCTCCACTCCCTGGTCCCGGAACCGGCTGACCCTCTTTTTATCCGTCTCACGATCTGTTATCAAAACATCGATTTCCCCGAGGTCGCAGACATGGTTCATCGCCGTGACTCCGAATTTGCTGTGATCGCACAGCGCGAATACCTTCTGTGTCTTTTTAATCCCGATTCTGCGAAACGGTGTCTCTTCCACATGGAAATCTGTGATTCCGAAATTCTCCGTCAGGCCGCCGACCCCCAGAAACACCTTATCGGTCTGGAATAATCTCATATTCTCATCGGCCAGATGTCCTGAAACAGACAGCTCCCTTTTTCTTACCTCTCCACCGACCAGGAACACACGGGTGCCGTCGTCCTCCGAGAGCGCCACGGCAATCGGGATCGAATTGGTCAGAACCGTCAGGCTCCGCTTTTTCCCTGCCAGCGCTTTGGCAAATTCCAGGGTCGTTGTGCCCAAATCGATGGCAATCACGTCACCGTCATCCACAAAATCGACGGCCCGCTCCCCAATTGCGCATTTTTCCGCGTAATGCTCCGTCTGCCTCAACTCAATATGCGGTTCGATTCCCCGCTTCTTGTTGGCCACGGCGCCTCCGTAAACACGGCTTAAAAGCCCCTGTTTCTCCAGATGTTCCAAATCGCGGCGTATTGTTTCCACCGACACCTGGAACAACTGCACCAGTTCACTCACCTTGACCATGCCGTCGCGGTTCAGCATCGCAATTATTTTCTCTCTTCGATCAAAAACCATTCCTGACTATCCTCCCATATAATCCGGGCCGGAAGCTTCCGCCTGAAGTCTTTCATTTTCCTTCTCTTCCCTGCTCATCTCCCGCAAAAGCCCGGTCTGCAGAACCAGGCAGACGACAAACGTGATGCAGTCGGCCAGCGGCTGTGCAATCTGGATTCCCAGAATGCCGATAAAAGCCGGCAGCACGAGCACGGCCGGAATCAGGAATATGCCCTGCCTCGACACGCCCATAAATGAAGCGCGGAACATCTTTCCCGTCGTCTGCATCATCATATTGCTGATCATAACCCAGCCGTTCAAACCGTATGTAAGGCATTGGAGCCTGAGCGCTTTCACTCCTATCTCCAGTACCTGCGCGTCGCCTTTCCGGAAAAGCTGAATCAGGAGAGGAGCAGCGGCAAATTCCACCGCAGCCAGGATCAGGAGAAACACGGTCCCGATTTTCACGCAGAACCAGAATCCTTTTTTCACCCGACCATAGAGCTTTGCGCCGTAATTAAAGCCGCACACTGGCTGGAATCCCTGTCCAAAACCGAGAAGGATGGAATTCGTAAAGTTGGTAATCCTGGATACAATGGCCATGGCTGCGATGGCGGCATCCCCATAGGGCCTGGCCGCCGTGTTCAGGCAGATCATGGCAATGCCTGAGATAGACTGACGGCACAGCGAAGGCAGACCGCCGTTTAATATCATTTTATAGAAGTAGACCGACGGCCTGAAATTCTTAAACCGTATCAGGACGTTGCCTGCCCTTCTGACTCCCCAGTACAGCAGGCAGAAGCTGACAAACTGACTGATGATGGTAGCCAGGGCGGCGCCCGATATTCCCATATGGAATCCGAATATCAGGATCGGATCCAGTATGATGTTGAGCAGGGCTCCCGTCGTCAGGCCTATCATTCCGTAAAATGCACTTCCCTCAAAACGAAGCTGGTTGTTGAGCACCAGTGAAGCCGCCATATAGGGCGCGCCGATGAGAATATATTTGAGATAGTCCTTGGCATAAGGAAGAATGGTCTCCGTGGAACCGAGCATCATACAGAGCGGTTCAAGGAAAAAAAGCCCGAGAAAGGCAATGGCCGCTCCTCCTATTAAAGCCGAGTAAAAGCCGACCGCGGCCAGTTTTCCCGCCTTGTCCGTCTCCTGCCTGCCCAGGAGCCTGGAAATATTGTTCCCCGAACCCTGGCCGAAGAAAAAGCCCACGGCCTGTATAGCCGCCATGACGGAAAAAGCGATTCCCACTGCGCCGGAGGCGCTGGTGCTGATTCTGCCGATAAAAAAGGTGTCTGCCATGTTGTAAAATGTAGTGATCAGGTTGCTGATGATCGTCGGAACCGCCAGCCTGCAAATCAGGCTCTCCACAGGCGTCTGCGTCATCTGAATGTATTTTGCGTCCAGGTTTGCCTCACTCATTAATTGCTTTTCTCCTTCCTGTTACGTTCCGCCTTTGCAGTTGTCATCTGAGCGTCCCTGCCATATGAAGCAGATATCCCTTTTCATTGTCCTCGGGATGCTTAAGCACATGTGTGAACAGGCCGTTCAGGATACCGCCCATCTCCGGTCCCGGTTTTATCCCCGCCGCAATCAGATCTTTTCCGCTCACCGCCATATCTTTCATACGGATACAGTCACCGCGGCCGCGGATTATTCCGGCCGTTTCCCTGAGTTTCGCTGTCACCGCCTTCTCCTCCGGAAGCAGAAATTCCCTCAGCAGAAGAAGATCGTCAAAAAGATCGTCTTCCATGCTGCTCATGACGGCCCGGAGCTTTGCCTCCTCTTTAGAAATCTCCGCTTCAAACCACTTTACCAGGGTTTCCGCCCTGTTTATCGTGTCATTGTCCATCTTCAGCTCTTTGAGAATCCGGACCGTGTTTTCCTCCCCCGCATATGCCAGAAAGGCCGCCCAACGGAGCGCTTTTCGGGCAGGCAGGCGCGACGCCCTCAAGCAGGCGGAGATTCCCTTCTCCTTCCTGATCCCCTCAAAAACGGCGCCAAAGGTATCGGACACATAGGGGCTCATCCCCGTCTCCTCCACCAGATAAATGCGTTCCGGATGTTCCGACAGAAGTGTCTTTGTAAGCTCCACCTGGATTCTTTCCTTGCTCACATGGGCAAGGTTCGGGGCAATCACCGACAGCGCCCGGTACGTATTGTCCTCTATCTCAAACCCCAGCTGGGCGGAAAACCGGATGGCGCGGAGGATCCGCAGTGCATCTTCCGTAAACCGCTCCATCGGGTCGCCGACGCAGCGCACGATTCCTTTTTCCAAATCCCGGATTCCGCTGAAAATGTCCACAATCCCGGTCTCGCCGCTGTAGGCCATGGCATTGATGGTGAAATCGCGGCGTCTCAGATCTTCCTTTAAATCCGAGGTGAACGCCACCTCCTTCGGATGCCTTCCATCCTCGTATTCCCCGTCTATCCGGTATGTGGTAATCTCATATCCGACATGCTCCCGCATGACCGTCACGGTTCCATGCTGAAGGCCGGTATCGATGGTTTTACCAAAAACCTGTTTTACCTGATCCGGCCTGGCCGACGTAGTGATGTCCCAGTCTCCCGGTTCACGGTGAAGAAGCGCATCCCTGACGCAGCCGCCCACGGCAAATGCCTCATAGCCGTGCTCTCTCAGCTCCGCAAGGATCCATTCCACCTGCTTTGGTATTGTTATCTGCACTCCGCCAGCTCCTTTCCTGTCCTGAATATCAATCAAGAGTCCCGCGCGCGGAACTCTTGATCTCATGAATTAGTATGCTTTTCCCCAGTATACCATCTTTGTTGCAGGTTTTCCGCAGCATACACATTTATCAGATAATGTTTCCTGTTCAAAAGGCATACAGCGTGACGTAACGCCCACGCTCTCTTTAAGCTGATCCTCGCACTCCTGGCAGCCGCACCACATCGCTTTGATAAAGCCCGGTTTATTATCGGCCAGATCCTTCATCTCCTCCATGTTCACAGCCTGATACGTATGTGCGTCGCGGTGTGCTTTCGCTCTCTCGAACATATCATGCTGGATTGTCTCAAGGAGTTCAGCCACCTTTTCGTTTATCTCATCCAGTGAAACAGTCATTTTCTCATGTGTGTCACGGCGTACCAGCACCGCCTGGTTTTCCGCCAGATCCCTCGGTCCAATCTCCACGCGTACCGGAATTCCGCGCATCTCTGATTCGCTGAATTTCCATCCCGGTGATTTGTCGGAATCGTCCACTTTCGCGCTGAAGCCGGAAAGCACTTCCTTAATCTCGAATGCCTTGTCGAGAACGCCTTCCTTATTCTGCTGAATCGGGACAATCATAACCTGAACAGGAGCAATTCTCGGAGGAAGCACCAGTCCGTTGTCATCACCATGTACCATAATAATAGCACCAATCAGGCGTGTTGTCATGCCCCATGATGTCTGATGGACATATTTTAACTGGTTATCTTTATCAAGATACTGAATCTCAAACGCCTTTGCAAATCCGTCCCCGAAATTGTGGCTGGTTCCCGACTGCAGGGCTTTTCCGTCATGCATCAGCGCTTCAATCGTATAGGTGGCCTCGGCACCGGCGAACTTCTCTTTATCTGTCTTTCTACCGCGTACAACTGGCATTGCCAGCACTTCCTCACAGAAATCGGCGTAGAGATTTAACATCATCTCTGTTCTCTCTTCTGCCTGCTCTGCCGTAGCATGTGCCGTATGCCCCTCCTGCCATAAGAATTCCCTGGAACGCAGGAACGGTCTGGTTGTCTTTTCCCAGCGTACAACCGAACACCACTGGTTGTATAACTTCGGAAGGTCGCGGTAGGACTGGATATCCCTTGCATAGAAATCACAGAACAAGGTCTCGGACGTCGGTCTTACACACATTTTTTCAGGAAGCGGCTCAAGGCCTCCCATGGTCACCCAGGCAACCTCCGGCGCAAATCCCTCCACGTGATCCTTCTCTTTCTGAAGCAGGCTCTCCGGGATAAACATCGGCATGTATACGTTCTGTACACCCGTCTCCTTAAATCTCCGGTCCAGTTCCCTCTGGATGTTCTCCCAGATAGCGTATCCGGCCGGTTTAATTACCATACAGCCCTTTACGCTGGAGTAATCGATCAATTCTGCTTTCTTCACCACATCCGTATACCACTGTGCGAAATCCACATCCATGGACGTGATGGCTTCAACTAATTTTTTGTCCTTTGCCATAATGACTCTCCTCTTTTATTTTTTCTTTCCTGTCAAATAATGCTGAGTTCCGCTTGTAGAACTCTTATGCCTGATAGAGCAAAGAATCCCGCGGGCAGGATTCTTGTGCTGCCGCGCGGTTGCTTCAGCAACTATTTACCTCTGCACGGCATGTGCATCCTCGCGGAGCGTTTTTTGATTCATAAGACATAATTTCCTATGAATTAAAAAAGCCACGCGATCTCTTCGTCATCGAAATGATCGAAGGGACCGAATGGCTTAACATTCTTCGGCGGTACCACCCAATTTAACCGGTTTCGGCATCTGGTCTGAGACATCGGTACGCGGTTCACTTTTTATCCGTTAACGCCGGATCTACGATACACTTTCATGCATGGCTCCGGGGCAGGTTCAACCTTCCTTGACACGAAAACCTCTCACCGCCGGTTTCCTCTCTGGATGTGTTTAAAGATTTAATAGTCCCCTTCAACGCTTTTTGACTCTATCAAATTGTGTTTTCTATAATTTTTCGGTAAACTTGATTTTACGCCAGAATACGTTCTTTGTCAAGTCCCGAAGGGCAGGAATCATAACAGGTTATTGTCCGCATTGCTGTTTATGGACAGCGCTTCCGCTCAGGCACGGCATTCTGAAAACAATATAAAATATATTGTCAAAAAAATGTTTTTTTCACCCCGTTTTCCCACACTCTCCGATGGGAGGCGCCCTGTTTTGCCCTTCCTGCCTTTTCCTCTCCGGGTGCAGTAAAATGCTTTAAAATAAAGGGTCTGGGCAATTATCTGATTATTCATATTATTTTTTTAACAAGCGTTATAACTTTAACAGTTCTATTTGCAATTGTTACGTTCTTCACAATAAAAACAAAATAGTTTGACAAATACTTTTGAGCTTACTATAATTGGGGGCACACCAATCGACAGCGCATCGAAACCGTACGTCGGCCGTTTGGATTTTAGAAAATGAGGTGAGGAGAATGAGTATCTATGTAATTACCGGAGGAACTACCGGAATAGGAGCCGAAGCCCGCAAGAAACTGGAGGACGAAGGCCACGAAGTATTTAACATTGACTTTAACGGAGGAGATTATACTGCGGATCTCTCCACAGATGAGGGAAGAAAGGGAGCCATTAAGGCCGTATTTTTAAAATATCCGGACGGCATCGACGGCGTTATCTGCAACGCCGGTGTCGGACCTACCGCTCCGCCCAAGAAAATTTTTGCACTGAATTTCTTTGCGGCAATTGCCATTGCCGACGGCCTGCGCCCCCTGCTGAAGAAAAAGGGCGGCAACTGCGTTGTAACCTCGTCCAACTCCATTACGAACGCAACCGTAAAAAGAGACTGGGTCGACATGCTCTCCAATGTGGCCGATGAGAGCGCCACCATGGAATTTGCCGGCCATATCCCGCCGGACAAAACACCGTCCTGCTACAGCTCATCCAAACACGCCCTGGCCCGCTGGGTGCGCCGTGTATCTTCTTCCTGGGCTGCAGACGGACTGCGCATCAACGCGGTAGCTCCCGGCAACACTACCACACCGATGACAAAAGGCATGACGGAGAAACAAATGGACGCAGCCCTGCTGATTCCCATCCCCACCAGATACGGCCGCAAGGAATTCCTGGACGCTTCCGAGATCGCCAATGCCATCGTTTTCCTGGCATCACCTCTGGCCAGCGGCATCAACGGCGTTATCCTGTTTGTAGACGGCGGAATCGACGCCCTGCTCCGTTCCGAGCGTTTCTAGAAACCGAAGGCTCATACTTTTTTTATACTAACGAACGGTTTCAATAAAAAAACAGGACGGACTTCAGCCGTATTTTATATTGATTATAATCAGAAGGGAGCAAAAGCTATGCGCATTTTAGAACAATACATGGAGTGCATGAAAAAAGGCGACAATATCGGCCTGGCCGATTTATTTAATGAAAAGGGAATCTTACACGATACATCGTTTCTGAAACTCAACAAGGATATCATGCATCTGGAGGGAAAGATGGCCATTGAAATGATGTTCCATCACAGATTCGGTTTCAACGGAGGCCCGTTCCCAATCACCAACACGGTACACAAGGCAGACGACAACGTGTGCTATTTCATTGAATACGGCGACCGGGTTGTCCCGGTAACCGCCTATATCACCGAGATAGATGAAGATGGAAAGATTATGAGGCTCGACATCTTCCCGCTGTGACAATTGGAATGACAGGCGCGTTTTGGGAAAACACGTTCCGGCGCGTATATTTAGTAAAGCCCCATATGGTCCGTGCGTTTTGCCGTTCCATACGGGGCTTTTTTATTGTCCGGGAATGAGTCAGCCCCCGGTAATCTACAGGGTATTCTCCGATACCGGAGCCACACTGTTTTTCACCCTGCTTCCGCTAAAACTGCCTGCTTTTTTGTAACGCCAGAAGAAAAACAGGGTGATGCAGAGGCACAGTGTTTCCGATACTACGGTGGACAGCCAGATTCCGTTCTCCCCAATCAGAGCCGTCATAACAACGAGGCAGGCCGACAAGAGAATAAAACTTCTGGCGGAGGAAATCACCACGGAGTAAATTGGCCGCTCAATCGCCGTAAAGAAACCGGCCGTCACCACGTTAAATCCGACGATGGCGAAGGAAAGACCATACATGCGGAGCGCGTCCGCCGTGTAGGCCGACAGCTCCTGATCGGCATTTCCCAGGAACAGTCCCACCACTGCCTGAGGCATCCCCTCTGCTATAAACAGGAACACCACAGCCGAAATACAGGCCGATATGACGGAATACCGGAACAGCTGCCGGTACTTCTTCTGCTCCCCGGCTCCATATTGGAAACTGACAAGCGGCTGCGCTCCCTGGCTGATTCCCGCCATACTGTTGAGAGCCAGCGTATTCATATAGGAAATAACGGTGTAGCTGACGATTCCCTTGTTTCCAATCACACTCAGAATCATATGGTTAAACAGGAAAATCACAAGGCCGCCCGACATCTCGGTGATACTGTCAGAAAGACCCAGCGGAATAATTCTCCGGTAAAGCTTCAGATTCCACTTGAACTTACAGAAATACAGCCGTTTGGAACGGAAACGGAAATACAAAAGGAACAGCGTTGTGGAAACCACCTGCGCTATACCCGTAGCAATGGCGGCTCCCTCCACGCCCATGTGTAACTTCATAACAAAGAAATAATCCAGTACAATATTGGTAACCGCACTCGTCATTACCCCGGCCATCTGAAGCGGCGGGCAGCCGTCCGTTTTCACGAAAATCTCCATGTTATAGGAAACAATAAAGAATACCGCGAATATCGAGATCCAGCCCAGGTATCCCTTCACATATTCAATCGTCTCCGGAGCCGCTCCCAGAAAGTAAGCGATTCTCTCAAGATTAAACCAGGTCAGGAGGGAAACACTGAGTCCTGCCGCTATAAGAATAACCAGGTTCTGGTTAAATGTATTGCGCGCTTCCTCCTCTTTCCCTTCTCCCATAAAGATTGCAATCAGTGTCGATGTTCCCGTTGCCATCATCAGTCCCAGTGAAAAGATAAAAATCGTATATGGCATGGACAGGTTAACCGCTGCCAGGGCATACTCCCCCACTCCTCTTGCAACGAAGATTCCATCTACCATCGTGTAGAGCGCAAAGATCCACATCGAGATAATGGAGGGAATAACAAACCGGCAGAATTTTTTAAGTAACATGATAAAACCTCCTCTTCTTGACTTCTATTATAAACCTTCGTATAATACGAAGGTCAAGGGAGGAATGAAAAGTTGAACAATTCATATAAAATCAAAGAAATTTCAAGACTATATGGACTTTGCAGCGACACGCTGCGATATTATGAGGAACAGGGGCTGCTCTCCCCCAAACGGGGGCAAAACGGATACCGCATCTTCGGCGTACAGGATATCGGAAAGCTGAATATCATCCGTTCCCTGAGAGAACTGGATATCCCGCTGGAACGGATACGGGAATATATTAATAACCGGGATATCGAGTCCACGCTGAGCCTTCTGGAAGAGGAGGAGGCCCTGATTCTGACTCAGATTGCAAGGCTGAAGGAAAAATATAAGGATATTGAGACGCGTAAAAAAGAGCTGCTGGAGGATCGGCTGACCGAGGACCGTAAATTCACCATCCGTCATTTCGATGCCAGGCCATGTTTCCAGCTTACGGAAGACATCATTCTGGAAAACGATGTGGATTTTGTCCTGAAAAAACTGGAAAACCGATATGAAGACAATATCCATATTATAGGAATCAAGGGATTCGGCGCGGAGATGGATCCGGCCAGCATAGAACAGGGAATTTATAACCATTTCCGTTCCGTGTTCTTCATCAGCGACTGGGACAATCACAGCTCCGTGATACCGGAGGGGCACTATGCGTCGCTGTTTTACTGGGGGATGTATGAACAGAGGATATCCGAAGTGTTTGCAGAATTGATGGAACGTATCCGGGACGCCGGCTGCGAGAGCTGCGGAGCGCCGCTGGAACTGTATCATATTGATATGAACGATACGAAACGGCATGAGGAGTATCTGACGGAACTGCAGGTGCTGGTGAAGGGGATGTGAAAAATGAGGGGCGGGTGGCGAAGGCTGGATGGGATGGGGAGGAAGGTTGTGAGTCTTCGGTCATCTCATCTGCCTGGCCGCCGGCCGCTTTTTCCTCTTTTTCGTGTAGAATGGGAATTGCCGTGACCACTATTTTTTCATGCCCATTTCCTCTTTACATCTCTGGATAAAGGAATGAAGTATCTTGGCCGTCATTCCCCATATTACCTGATTCCCGTACTGATAGAACATTACCTTATATTTTCCTTTACGCCAATGGTATTCTTCTCCGTTCGGGATTAACTCAAATGGAAAGTCTTTTCCCGGTATTGTCTGCACCTCTGTGGAATAGCATTCCGGCTCATGGGCCAGGAACCATTTCAGAGGGACCGTGAATATATGGTCTACTTCAGCGGCTGAGAATGTTCCGCGGTATCCCTTAAGTTCCGCCAGGAATGGATATACTCCCATGTTGGCGGGGGTGATGAGTATGTCCAGCGGGGCTATCATATCAATCTGGTTTTCGTAAATGCCCAGTTCTTCCATTGTTTCACGGATGGCGGCCTCTTTTCTCGTCTCTCCCCGCTCCACTGCGCCGCCTGGGAAGCAGACTTCTCCCGGCTGGCTCTTCAGCACGTCGGATCTGACTTCGAATAAAAGATGATATTCCCCGTCTTTTTTGACAAGCGGTACAAGCACTGAAAAATCCACCCCGTCCTCGTGATCTAACCGCCCCGGATGGCGGTCCGCCCAAAGGCGTTTCATCGTCATCGTCATGCTTCCTTCCGTTGCGTGAAGGAATGCGGCTACGGCGTGGTTGAATTCGGCGCTTTTTTTCAATGCAATGAAATGGTCTCCGCGGATCAGCTTCAGCCTGCTTCCGGGTATGGCACGGTGTATCTGCCGGGTATGGCCGTCTCTTATCATATCTTGTGTTCCAGCAATGATAAGTACCGGCATTTTGAGCTTTTTAAGCTCTGTCGGATGAATCCAGGGGCCCTTGACCATCAGGCCCAAAAGCTCTGTCTTCTGCTCCAGGGATCCCTTGTACCGCTCTCTTTCTTTGGGCGTCTTCGCTGAGCCGGCCGCCTTTTTCACGGTCATTTTTTCCCCCGACAGCTTTGGCGCCATTCTGCGGAGTCGGCAGAGTCCATACTCTGCTGCAATCGGAATCTGAACGGAAGGAGTTACTCCAAACGGATTCAGATTCGCTCCGTTTAGAATAAGACGGTCTACATATTCAGGATACCGCAGGGCAAATGTAAGGGCAATATTGCCTCCGTCGCTGAACCCGAGAAGAATAATCCGCTTCAGCTTTTTTTCATCGAGAAAGTTCTTTAAATCTTCGGCAAACTGTTCCAATGTAAAGGGCGCCGTCCCTCTCGGGGATTTTCCGTGCCCCCTCGTGTCTATGGCTATCACCCGGTATTTCTTTGAGAAAAACCGGATTTGTTTTTCAAAATAAGTGCCGTCCTCCCCATTTCCATGGAGCAGGATCATTGGCTGTCCCTTTCCGCATTCCCGGTAATAGAGTTTCATCCCTGTTCCTCCGTTTTATTGTTTTTTACCTATTTCTGTTTTATAACCTTGATGAATATTATCTGGTTTCATTCCTGTTTTTGCTTTGTTCCCTTATATTATTTTTGTTATCTTATTCTGCTATTCTATCACAATTAATGGATCTGTTGCAGTTATTTCAGCGTATTTCGACAATATTTAGCTGTCTCCGCTGTTTTCTGTACAGCCGCCACCGTTGTCCATACCGCTGCCTCCGCTGCTGTTTCCCGGGCCGCATTTTTTTCTGCTGTTTTTATCGTATTCCTCCACCAGATCTTCTATCAGCATCAATCCAACGGGGCCGAGGATAAATCCCAGAAATCCAAAAAGCTGCAGGCCCACGTACATTGACATCAGCGTTTCCAGCGGCGACAGGCCCATCTTTTTTCCCATCAGCTTTGCCTCGACAAATTCCCTCAGGAAGTAGCACACCAGATAGACACCCAGGAGCATCAGGCCCTGATACCATTTTTTCTGCAGTAAAAGAAAAATCCCCCAGGGTATCAGGACCGTTCCGGTCCCGAAGATGGGCAGAGCGTCCAAAAGCCCGATTCCGATTCCTGCGATGATATAGTAAGGATTTCCGATTGCTATTAAGGTCAGTATGCAGAGACAGGTAGTCAGAAAGAGAATCACGAACTGGGTTTTAAGCCATGCATTTCCCGTCAGGGCCAGTCTCCTGCCCAGGAGTGAAAATTCTCTCCTGAAAATGGAATTGTACCGTCTCTCCCTCAGTTCATCCATCTCCTGGAGGGAAAGGATGGATGCGATGAAAAGAATGACCGTTATGATTGCCACTTTGATGAAAAATCCAAAAACGGAAACGGAGTTGACTACCAGATTTGGCATTGTGGCCGTTTTAAACGCTCTGGCTGTGCCCAGGAGCACATCCTGCATCATTTTTACCAGGACGCCCTCTTTCAGGCGGCAGAACGCCTCCACCGAATGACACATGCCGGTCAGCCACTCATCAAAGCTCTGAATCCAGCCCGGCACGGCATTGACTAACTGGTTTGCTTCCATAAAAAGGCGCCGTCCCCCATAGAAAAAGCCTGCGCCGAGAAGAGACAGTACCAGAATAATTTCGATTCCTCCAATCACCCCAATTGGCACGCCGTACGGTTTTCCCTTAATCTGAAACCGCAGTTTCCGCTCCAGAAAAGCCGCGGACGGCCGTAGAATTAAGGCAATCAGGTATGAAACGAGGAATGGCAGAAACAGCGGTAAAAGGAATTTAAAACAAAGATAGACAGCGGCCGTCACTCCCGCTGTCAATAATACTTTCCGCTGCTTTTCCGTGAATTCCGGCATCTGTCCCACCTGCTTTCCATAATATTTTCTGAATGAAATTAGTATCACCACAGGCCGTCCTTCTTATGCCCGGATCATCGGACGGAATCTTAATTTCCACCTTTTATGTTTTTTGCCACAAGTCTATCATTAAAAATAAAAAACGCAGGAATATCGTCTGTATCTCACCATACTCCGACATTCCTGCATCCTCTTTTGTAAGCTTCTCTTCAGTTTCTTTAAGGAGCTTACCCATGGTCTCGCCCATTTATGATTTGTACTTCTTTTGTACAGACAGTATTATAAGCAAAACAATTAAAAATATTCAAAATTTTTAATATCCGATCACACGGAAACTGCTCTCCCTCTCATCGATGTTTTTCTCCTCTGCTTCTATCCCTGTGATACGGATAAAATGGCCTTCTTCCAACTGTCTGATCATCCGGTTGATGGATTCCTCATCTCCCTGCACTTCCATTTCCACCCGCTCATCCCAGAGATTTCTAACCCAGCCCGTCAGGCCGAGACTCTGGGCGGCATGCATGGCGCGGTACCGGAAACCCACACCCTGAACCATTCCGCTGAAATAAATATGTTTCCTGATCCTCTTCATCGTTCACCGAACCTTTCAAATGCCTTTCCGCGCGGTTTCATGGAAAATTCCATGCTTTTGCCGGTGGAGGGGTGGGCAAAGGACAGCTTAACGGCGGCAAGGGCCAGTTCCCGTTCTCCTCTGCCTCTAAGCGGACCGGGAACCGTCTGCGTGTTAATGCCGGACGGCAGGGTTCCCCCCCACTGCGGATTGTATTTTCCGTCGCCCCAGAGAGGAGTTCCGTGACCGGAAAATTGCACGCGTATCTGGTGATGCCTGCCGGTCAGCAGTTCTACTTCCACAAGAGAAATCATATCTATCCCGAATTCTGCGGCGCCAGTCATATTTTCCGTGTCCTTCACATCTATCACGCGGTACTTCAGTTCCGCCCTTTTACTGTCCGGCGTATTCTTATCCACAATTCTGGAATAATTGTTCCTCCCGTCTTTCAACAGATAATCCACATAGTTACCCACAATATCCACAAGTTTTCCACATATTACCGCATTGTATATTTTCTTCATCCGGCCGTCCTGAATCTGCTTACTAAGGGAGGCAGCGGCCTTCTGATTCTTTGCATAGACCATGACTCCGCCGACAGGCTTGTCCAGCCTGTGGATAACTCCCACATAAGGTTCCACAGGCCGTGTGGATGCTTTTGTGGACGGCTTTGTGGATAAATGGGATAACTCCGCTCTCTTCAGATAATTTTTGATTTCACTGACCATATCCGGCTCAAATCCACGGCTGGTCTGGGACTCCAGCCCTGCCGGTTTTTCCACCACCATAATATCGCGATCTTCAAATAGTATATTTAACATTATTTGTCCTCTGCCCTTATTTTATAATTTGACTTTCTTTTCAATGCTTATATTCGCTTTTCTGTTCCCCGGATTCTCGCTTCTTAGATACTCGTTTCCTAGATTCTTTTCCAGTAAATCTCGTTTCAGCAGCCATTTTCCAATCCATTTCCGGCTGCTATCTATCATTTTACTATGACGAGGCCCGTTCTTCAAGTGACATCCGGCAGACCGGCGTCAGATTTTACCAAACCACCATAATTCCCGCCGCTCCACATTTTAATCCTGCTTTCTGTTGCTGTTCTGAAAAAAATAATAATTCTGTCTTGAATATTTTTACAAAAAAGAGTATAGTATAAATATATATAAGACATAGTTTTAAAAACTATATAACAGATTAATCAAAACCTCGTCTCTGCGGCATTTACCGGATTGCCGACACCGCAGAAAACTCAGACAAAAATTTTACATGTTTTTATATTCTATTATGGAATTTTCCGGTAATGTTCGGTATTGATCCATAATAAAATTTCTACAGGTTGTAAGGAGGTAATATTATGAAAATTAAAGTCAAAGACCCCGGCAGTGCACTGACCCATTTTATCGCCATGGTTGGAGCAGGCGCGGCGGCAGTTCCGCTGCTGCTGAAGGCATCACACGAACCGGATCATATCCATTTTGCGGCCCTGCTTATTTTTATCGTCAGTATGATCCTTCTGTACGCGGCCAGCACCATCTACCATACACTTGACATTTCGGAGGAAGTTAATAAACGCCTGAGGAAACTGGATCATATGATGATCTTTATACTGATCGCCGGAACTTATACCCCGGTATGCCTCATTGTCCTGGGTGATAAATCGGGATATTCCATGCTGGCGCTTGTCTGGGGGATTGCCCTGGCCGGCATTATTATCAATGCGCTCTGGATCAACTGCCCGAAGTGGTTTTCCTCACTGATTTATATTGCCATGGGCTGGGTCTGCGTCCTGGCTTTCAAGCAGATTGTCCTGGCTCTGCCCGGAGCCGCTTTCGGCTGGCTTCTGGCCGGAGGCATCATTTATACCGTGGGAGGCATCATCTATGCACTGAAGCTTCCAATCTTTAATTCCAGGCACAAGAACTTCGGCTCCCATGAGATTTTCCATCTCTTTGTTATGGGTGGAAGCTTCTGCCATTATATTATGATGTATGCTTTCGTAGCGTAAACCAGACACAGGACAATCTTATCCGGAAACTCCCGGAATGATAAGGAAAATAAAACTTATTTTATATCAAAAGAGCCGCAGGTACAATCCTGTGGCTCTTTTGATATATGCCCTGAAAAATACAGTCCCTTATGTATTTGCATTTATCTCTTTTACAATCTCCATCACTTCTATATCGCCGTCGGCCAATATCTCCCTGATAGGCGGCTCTCCCTGCAAGTTGGGAAGATTCTTCCAGTAACGTTCCGCCAGTGACAGATTCTCATTTTCATCGGGCACCGCATCAAAACAATTATTTGCATCGCCGGTGAACAGATTTCCCCTGATCCTCAGCTTTACAATCGAATAAGTCGGTCTACCCCATGCGGTAAAAAGCCCGGCCCACTTTTCGGCCTCCTCCGGGCTGTCCGAAACATACAGGCAGCTCATTCTGGATGGAAATTCGGGATACTTCAGCTTCCGCACTTTTTCCAGCGCCAATTCCCTCATCGCCACTCTTGTATGATGTTCCAGAGTTTCTGCTTTATAGTTTTGCGGGTGGGCGTAGATATCCTGCACGATATCCAGCTTTTCATATACTCTTTGATAAACACCGCTGTGGTGTGTTTCATTAAAAAGTATATGCTGCCCCTTTATAACAGGCCTGTCCGTAACGACATGCCAGGCGGTTATTTCCTTCACGTATTCACCTCTCAATTTATAAATTCTCCTGCATATTTCAGCAGGCAACCGTAAATAGCTGTAAACTATCACTCATCGGTTTAAACCGCTCCTCCCAGTAACTGCCCTATTTTCTCCTCAATCCGGTCAGTATCTTTAATTCCAATCATCGCAATACGGATATTTTCTTTTTCAAGCCTCGCCCCCAGCTCCTCCATAAACACACCCCTGCCGCTTATTTCCTGATTAAAGTCAGAGGTTGTCTCAATACCGCAGTTCGGAGAACGGTTCGCCCCTACGATACCGACTATCTCAAAACCGTGGCTGTGATATTCCGTAATC